>CBETWD010000007.1:0-35389 GCA_965539945.1 uncultured bacterium | reverse complement strand
GGGATGTCATGGGCTGTCAACTTAGCGCCCTTTGGGCGAGCTGTTAAGCTATTTAGTGTCTGAACGAAAAGGCCGTTCAGACACAATTTTGAATTCTAAATTCTAAATTTTGAATTAAAAAAGGAAATAATCTTAATATGTTAATGGTCCCCGACATAAATTGAGAAAACAAAATTTGGGGTTTCCGTTCAGGCACTATTTAAGCTATTAAGCGGCTGAACTCCCACAAAATTCTCATTCCGGCAGCCGCAAATCCTCCACATTTTTTATGCTGTTGGCCTCCATGTAGTCCCTGATACCTGCCGGCACGTCCTCTGCGGTACTTGGCCGTACGAGTGTTGCAGTACCGATTTCAACTGCCTTTGCGCCGGCCATCAGGAATTCGAGCGCGTCATCCGGGGTACTGATACCACCGATACCTATTACAGGAATGTTCACAGCCCGGACTACCTGCCAGACCATGCGCAGGGCGATGGGTTTGATCGCCGGGCCTGAGAGTCCTCCAAACACGTTTGCCAGGGCCGGACGTCTGGACTTGATATCTATGGCCATACCCAGGAGGGTATTTATGAGAGAAACGGCATCCGCCCCTGCGGATGCAACCTTTCGGGCAACTTCGGTGATATCAGTTACATTTGGTGTGAGTTTTATTATTACAGGAAGGTCCGTGGCTTTCTTAACCGCACGAGTTACATTTGCCGCAGCTTCAGGGTCTGTGCCGAATGCAATGCCTCCTGCCTTTACATTCGGACATGAGATGTTTACCTCAATGGCCTTGACACCCTCCGCCCCGTCGAGCTTTTTTGCTATTTCAGCATATTCTTCAACTGAATTTCCAAGGATGTTGACAATCAAAGAGGTCTTTACATTCCTGAGCCAGGGGAGTTTGTCCCTGAGGAAAGATTCTATTCCTACGTTTTCAAGCCCTATGGAGTTCAAAAGACCGCACGGGGTCTCCACCAGGCGGGGAGGAGGGTTTCCATGACGCGGTCTGATGGAAATGCCCTTTACTATAATTCCACCTACCTGGTCCAAATCAAGAAGACCGTCTAATTCCGTCCCATAACCACAGGTCCCTGAGGCGAGTAAGACAGGGTTTTTGAGTACCAGGGAACCAATTTTGATTGAGAGATTGGGGTATTTGGTGATTTGGTGATTTGGTGATTTGGTGATTGGATTTTTTTGATGGATCACTGGGTGTACTCCCAATTGACTTGATCTGCGTCAAATACCGGTCCTTCCTTGCACACGTGGAGAAATCCCCGGCTATCGGATTTCGGAACGGCACAGCCCAGGCACAGGCCTATGCCGCAAGCCATAGCAGCCTCCAGTGAGACCTGGCAGGGGATATTTTTTTTGCGGGCCATATGATAGACAGCCTTCATCATAGGCCACGGACCACAGGTATAGATCTGCGCCATGCCTGTGATTTCCTGGAGCGTTTGAGCCAACAGGTCTGTTACCATCCCCTTTTGCCCAAGGCTTCCGTCCTCGGTTGCAACATGACAATATCGGGTAAGTCCGGAGAAGTCTTCAATGGTCGGGATTTCCGAAGCATTTCCAGCCCCAATCAAGATGATAAGTTTGCCGGATTGGTTAATCTGCTCTGCCAGAAGGAGCAAAGGTGCAATGCCGAGCCCTCCGCCTACCAGTATGCACTGAGGACGGTCATCAATTAACCTGAAGCCCTGTCCCAGCGGTCCCAGCACCCTGACTATCTCTCCGGGGCGCCGCTTCGAGAGCAGGCGGGTGCCTTTGCCGACTTGTTTATAAAGAAAGCTTATATGACCGTTTGCCCGGGTCTTGTAAATGGACAGGGGGCGGCGAAGCAGAGGGTCCCTGCTATTGTTGTATTTAACCTCAAACATGCAAAACTGGCCGGGGTTGGCTGAATCCTGAATTGCAGGGGCCTTGACAGTAAGCAGGAAAATACCATGGGCAAGTTGTGTCTGTTCTACAATCCTGGCAGGTATGTCGAATTTGGGCATTAGACCTTCCAGATAAGAGAAATGGCTGTTGCGGTAAACAGGATTATGCTTATGGCCCCGTTAAAGGTGAAAAAAGCCATATTCATCCGGGAGAGGTCCTTGGGGTTTACCACCAGCCTTTGCATTACCAGGAGTGCAAATGTGGCCAGTAAGCCACAGTAGTATATCCAGTTGAGATGTGCCAGAAGGCCCACTGAAACAAGGGCGATAAAGGCCATAAAGTGGAATATGCCTGAAATCCAGAAGGCCTTCTTTATCCCCCACCTTGCCGGTATTGAGTGCAGGCCTTGTTTCCTGTCAAAATCATAGTCCAGGCAGGCATATAGCACGTCGAATCCCGCAACCCAGAAAAGTACGCCCGTGCTTAGGATCAAAGGAAGAAATTCCACACTTCCTTTTACTGCAATCCATCCGGCCGTAGGGGCCAGGCTCAGGGCCAGGCCCAAAAAGAGGTGGCACATGGGGGTGAATCTCTTGGTATATGAGTAGCTTAGCACAACAGCCAGAAAAACCGGGGAGACTATGAATGCCAGTCGATTCAGTTCATAGGCTGCCAGGAAGTAAGTCCCCGAAGCAACTATTACCATGATCCATGCGTCCTTTGCCTTGACAGTCCCTTTGGGAAGGGCCCTCTCCTTTGTGCGTGGATTTTTTGAATCAAAGGGGATGTCAACTATACGGTTAAAAGCCATTGCAGCCGTCCTGGCTCCAATCATAGCAACAAGAATCCACAGGGAAGTCCACAGGTCAGGTGGTCCTTCAGCAGCCAAAAAGGCCCCAAGGTATGCAAAGGGCAGGGCAAGGATAGTGTGCTCGAACTTTATCATTTCAAGCAGTATCCAAATTCTTGAATTTGGTGATTTGGTGATGATGTACCCCTTTATAAATAATGTTGAATTGTGAATGTTGAATGTTGAATTGTGGAAGAAGATTTAAAAGACATATACCTTAATTCAACATTCAAAATTCAGCATTCAACATTTACCTTGCCACCTCTTAAGGCCTTCTACTTCGAGTCCTATGAATTCCGCCAACCTGCCGGCAAAGAATGATGCCATTTCATTAATATCTCCGGGTTGATAGTAGAAGCTGGGCATTGCAGGATATATTACGGCCCCGGCCTCTTCCGCCAACAGCATATTTTGTAAGTGGATTCGATTCAAGGGGGTCTCTCTGGGGACCAGGATAAGGGGCCTACGTTCCTTCAGGAAACAGTCAGCCGCCCTGTGGATCAGGTTTTGGCTGAATCCGTGAGCTATGGATGCCATAGTCCCCATTGTACAAGGGATGATTATCATGGCTTTCCATCTGCTTGAACCACTTGCAGGGGCAGCGGCCAGATTATCCGGGCTGTAAATTGTGTGTGCCGCCCGGATCAGGGCCTGGAAGCCGTCTTCCTTGATCTCAATCCTGGAGACCTGTTCCCCTGTCCTGGATACGATGAGATGGACCTCCTGGCCCAGGTCTTTTAGGATTTCGATTAATTTAAGGCTGTAGATAGACCCGCTGGCCCCGGTGATTGCAAGAAGGATTGGCTCCTGGCCTTTATCCTTCATCATGTCTTCAGTCCCAGCTTTGGCCACAGCTTGTCAACCTTTTTGATGATTTCGTTTTCCATTGCTATTACATTTGGCCACTGTCTTGTGAACCCTTCTTCCGCCCACTTTCTGGTGCAGTCTATACCCATCTTGCTACCATAAAGGGGGAGTGGTGCCGCATGATCAAGGGCATCTACAGGCCCATCCGCAAAGACTATGTCCCTTCTGGGGTCTATGTTGTTACCCATGCGCCATAGTACCTGAGACAGGTCCTGCACGTCCACCTCGTTGTCAAAGATAAGGATTATTTTACAGAACATCATCTGGCCGAGGCCCCAAAGGGCATGCATTACTTTGCGGGCATGGCCGGGATAGCGCTTGTCAATGGATATAAAGGCCAGGTTGTGGAATACGCCTTCAAGGGGGAGGTTCATGTCCACAATTTCAGGCAAAGTCTTTTTTATCATAGGAAGAAAGAGGCGTTCAGTAGCCTTTGCCATGTAGCAGTCTTCCTGTGGAGGTTGGCCGACAATAGTGGCTGGATAGATAGCGTCTTTTCTCATGGTCATGCAGGTTACATGAAAGACCGGGTATTGGTCAGCCAGGGAGTAATATCCGGTATGGTCGCCAAAAGGACCCTCTATTCGCCGTTCTTTAGGTTCGACATATCCTTCAAGAATTATCTGAGATGAGGCCGGGACCTCCAGGTCCACAGTCAGGCATTTTACAAGCTCGACAGGTTCTTCTCTTAAAAATCCTGCAAAAATGCATTCGTCTACGTCGTCAGGAAGCGGGGCGGTTGATGCATAGGTCATGGCCGGGTCAGGCCCTATGGAGACAGCAACTTCCAGGCGCTGTCCCATGCGCTCGGCAACCCTGTAATGATGGGCTCCGCCCTTGTGGGTGTGCCAGTGCATGCCTGTTGTATTTTTATCAAAGACCTGCATGCGGTACATGCCGACGTTTCTGATTCCGGTCTCCGGGTGGCGGGTAAAGACCAGGGGTAAGGTTATGAAAGGACCTCCGTCCTCGGGCCAGCAGTGAAGTACCGGAAGGCGGGTCAGATCGACGTCCTCACCTTTGTAGACTATTTTTTGGCAGGGGGCCTTTGAGACAGTCTTTGGAAAGGCGTTTTTCAAGCGTTTGAGCTTGGGTATTATTTTCAGTTTTTTTAATAAGGTATCAGGGGTCTCTGATTCGATAAAATCCAGGATTTCATCGCCAAGGGAGTCGAGGTTGGGCACTTCCAGGGCCATGGACATTCGCTTGTAGGACCCAAAAGTATTCATAAGCACAGGCATATCGAATCCCGTGATGTTTTCAAAGAGGAGGGCCGGTCCAAACAGTTTGCAGACCCTGTCAGTGATCTCTGTTATCTCAAGGACCGGACTCACAGGTTTTTTGATCCTGACAAGTTCTCCATGTTTCTCAAGTTTCTTGATAAAATCCTGAAGATCGCAATACGCCATGGCTTCTACCTGCCTTTCATTATTATCCAAAACAACTTGATACTATAATACATTAGTAATTATTTTCGCGTTTTTTTTAGCAGAAAATTCTGAAACACAATCACGAAAACACGAAAGATTGAAATCACGAAATAAAAAACATTCAGACTTTCGTATTTTCGTGCTTTCGTGGTCAATTTTTTTAGCTTCAAACCGTTCAATCTTCATCGCTCTCTAACAGTGAACCGTGAACCTTGGAACTTTGAACCTGAGTAGTTACTAGGCATTTATCAAATCCAGTGTTAAGCCAGAGGTGATCAGGGCTATTTCTTCACAAAAATGGCTGTTTTGGGACTTGTTGGTTTTAGCCAGGATCTCAGTACAATTTGTGTTCCCGAATTGAGATACAAAGTCCCTGTATAGCTTGCTTACACGGAGGCCGGCCCTAAAAGACGGGTGAAGATCTTCATGTTGAAAAACCCTGCTTCCCTGTTGCATGGCAACCAATCCGGCCCTGAGGAACCTGACGGGCTTTGTGCTTTGCAGCTCTGTTCCGTAAATTATGCCAAGTGCCAGAACCCCGCCCATTAGAGTGCCGCATATATCGCCCTGAAATGCTATGCCCCCTGAAAATCCCCGGGAAATTTTCAGAAGGGAATCCAGGTTAAGGTTGGGTTGGGGTTCAATTCGTGACAGGACGGCACCTGCACAATGAAACCGCCCTGTATCGAAAGGCGGCCTGATTTGATATATGTCTTCTGAAGGAAGACCTCCATCAGACTTTTGAATTATATCAAAGACAGATTCTATTGAATTAAAAACCACTTTGAGGCATCTGATTCCTTTAAGGAAAAAACGCCTGATGTTATAACCTTGATTAAGTTTTACGCCGATTATATCCATGCATTTGGTGCTGCCGGAATGCATTTTAAATCTCCGGTAGTACTCAGCACAATCACGGTATAGCCTGTGGCAGTCATCATCCTGGTAAAATAAGCCCAGAGACAAAATTCCTCCTGTGAGGGCACCGCAGGTGTCTCCTTCGTGGCCAATACCACCACCCAGACCTGTAGCAGCCTTTAATATTTGCTTGTCTTCTAAACCTAGAAGCCCTCCTGTTGCCAGAAGTACAGCCTGGGCTCAGTTGGCTCCACCAAGGATATATCTTACAGATTCATAAAAGGCCTTATGTGCTTTAAATTTTTGCATGGAATGAATATTTTTCCTGTAACCAATCTCATCATACCCTTCTTGACGCTAACAGGCACGTATGTTAATAATTTTTTGCCTGTGGGGCTGTAGCTCAGATGGGAGAGCGCTTGAATGGCATTCAAGAGGCCGGCGGTTCGATCCCGCCCAGCTCCACCAATTTGAAAAATTACTATAACCGTTCAGAGTTAAAAGGTTCAGAGGTTCAGGGTTCAAAGGTTCAGGGTTCACGGAAAATTTAAGCCGTTGATTCATAAGTTCTGAATGGAGGTTGAATTTTAAGAAAGATAACCTTGAACGGTGAACCCTGAACCCTGAACCTTTGAACGCCTAGAGATTACTATAGGGAGGGCCTTTTCGGGTTTTTCTTAATAAGTAAGGGCTCCTGCTAATGAGAAATTGGCCTTCTTCTGCAGCAGGGGCCTTATTGTTTGGTAACCGTTCATGGGTTCATAGGTTCAGTGTTCAAAGGTTAAGTGTTTAGCGAAAATCTGAACCGTTGATTCGTGAGTTATGAATGGAGTCAATCATAAGTCATCAACTAAGGTAGCCTTGAACCCTGAACCCTGAACCTGTGAACGCCTACATTGTTTATAGCCATGGAACTGCGGGAAAATGTCTGACTCTAAACACAAGAATAAAGACCCGGGCCGAGATCAAAAGCTTCGTGAAGATGAGCTGATACTCAAGGTCACAAAGGAAATAGTAGTAAAATTTATAGAAATGGGAAGGGTCACACCTACTTCCTTTGAAGAGGTCTTTGAGCTTGTATACCGGACAGTCGCATCTGCCGAATCAAGGCATAGCAGGTAACCAAAAAAATCTTTTCCAAGCTCCTGAATGCAGCAAAATATAACACGGATTTATCAGCAGGAAAATCCGGAAACTCGCTTCCTTTCTTCATTGGTAATTAAGAATCGATGTCGGCGATTGGTACAAATGTCAAGGAATTTAAGCAGGTACGATCCGGTAATGGCGCTCAAGTTCACTGAGTGAGGATTCATTTTTTGTCTTGACAGCCGGGTTCTCTTGTGATAGTTCAATCCACCAAAGTCAGTGATGTTAAACATGGACAAAGGTGAAAAACAGCACCTTGACTTTGAATATGGAAAGGCATATACACTGACACTAATAATACTTAAACAATATTTTTCCTGATAATGGCGCTGAAACTGAAGTGTGATTCAGCGATTTTTGCACTATTAATGGTTTGGGATCTACTTTGAGAGGAGGGCTATTGACATGATGAGCGGTTTTGAGACCATTGTCATGTATCTTGGCATGTCGCTGCTGGTGGTGATCCTCATGCTTGGCGGAGCTTATATCCTTGGGCCTTCTCGTCCATACGCCGCCAAACACAGTACTTATGAATGCGGTGTGCCACTCCTGGACCCCAGCCGTACCCGTTATGATGTCAAATACTTCCTTGTTGCAATACTTTTTCTGGTATTCGATTTGGAAACAATTTTGATTTTTCCCTTGGCTGTCAGATATCGTGAATTGGCTGCAATTGGGTGGGGCGCTTTTTTTGAGATATTCATCTTTGTAGGGGTCTTGTTGGCCGGTCTTATTTATGCGATTAAAAAAGGCGCTATAGAGTGGGATTAGGGGGATAAGGCGTATGGCAACTGAGGCATACAATGGTGGTGGATGGATAGCCACCAAGCTGGAGTGGTTGATTAACTGGGGACGGAAAAGATCACCGTGGCCTCTCCCTTATGGTACTGCTTGTTGTGGTATCGAGATGATGTGCGCCCTGGCCGCAGGTTACGATATGGCAAGATTCGGGGCGGAGCGACCCAGCTTTTCTCCGCGTCAGGCAGACGTGCTGATACAGGCAGGGACCATAACCTTGAAGATGGCCCCTGCTTTCAAGAGAATATATGACCAGATGGCTGAACCCAGATGTGTTATTTCCATGGGTGCCTGTGCTTGCAGTGGAGGCGTTTTCAGGACCTATCCCACGCTTCAGGGTATTGACAAGCTCGTACCTGTGGATATTTACATTCCAGGGTGTCCTCCCAGGCCTGAAGCCCTGTTGCAGGCCTTGTTGATGTTTATCGAAAAAACTGAGAAGAGTCAGCCTATCACACATAAGAAGCACTCTGACTTATTGGTGGGTACCTAACCATGGATCTCAAGAAGAGAGTGGAACAGTGTCTCGGGCCTAATAATTTTGTTGTGGCCATGATTGAATGTCAAGGCGACCTCAGTGTGGAAGTTCCAAAGAGGAGCGTAGTTGACGTGATGCGCCTTTTGCGGGATACACCCGATCTCGGTTTTAATTTTTTGAGTGACTTGTTGGGGGTGGATAATCTTGATCTGAATAAGCCCAAGAAAAAGCCCAAGAAGAAAACAGAAGAAGGTGAGGGTGCTGAGGCAGAAGAAGAACCAAAAGAGAAAGGGCCGCTTCCGCCCCGCTATGAAGTAGTTTACCTGCTGCTTTGCCTTGAACGAAATGAGCGTCTGCAGGTGAAGGTGCGTGTGGAAGAGAATGATATGGAGGTGGACACCCTGACTCCCTTGTGGAAGGCCGCAGATTGGCCTGAACGGGAGGTATTTGACATGTATGGCATACGCTTTAAGGGCCATCCCAATCTTAAGAGACTCCTGATGTGGGACGACTTTCCGGCACATCCCCTTCGCAAGGACTACCCCTTGGAAGGGCAGGGGGAAGAACGTCACCTGATATACGACGATTAGGAGAAATGAAGGTGAATCAGAATCCCACTCCTCAGACCGGTCACGATACAGGTGACTACGTAACGGTAAATATCGGCCCTTCTCATCCGGCCATGCACGGCACTCTCCGGGTGATCGCTCTGACCGACGGAGAATCTCTGATAAAAGTCGACCCTGAGATAGGATATCTTCACCGGGGCGTGGAGAAGCTGGGCGAGAATCTTACATACCATCAATTCATTCCTATTACGGACAGGCTAAACTACTGTTCCGCCATTCCCAACAATGTTTCATATGAGATGGCCGTGGAGAAGTTGATGGGTGTTGAGGTCCCTGAGAAGGCCCAGCTCATCCGGGTCATCATGATGGAACTTGCCAGGATCGCAGATCACCAGGTCTGTATAGGGATCCTTGGCGTGGACCTTGGGGCCTTTACGCCATTCTTCTATCTCATCATACAGCGTGAGGAGATCTATGAGATATTCGAGTGGTTCAACGGAGCAAGGCTGACTAACACCTTTGGCCGTATCGGCGGAGTGGATGCCGACCTGCCTGATGATTTTGAGCAGAGGTGGGAGGAGCTCAAGCCCGGTGTGCGAAAGGCCAATGATGAAACCGAAAAGCTCCTTACTCACAACCGTATCTGGATGGACCGTACCATAGGCGTCAGTGCCTTTTCTGCAGAGGACGCCCTGAACTGGGGCTTTACAGGTCCCTGCCTGAGGGCATGCGGGGTCAAGAGGGACTTGAGAATCGATGAACCCTACTGCATGTATGACAAATTCAAGTTCGAAGTGCCGGTCGGGAAAAACGGAGACGTATTTGATCGTTACATTGTGCGTATGATCGAGATGGAGGAGTCCATCAAGATTATTGACCAGGCATACAAGCTTTACAAGGAGATGCCGGCTGATGCCCCTCTGATGGCAAGGGTGCCCAAGGTCATCAGACCCCCGGCAGGTGAAGTATATAGTGCTCTTGAGTCTCCTAACGGGGAGCTGGGTTTTTTTGTAAAGAGTGATGGTTCCGCCAACCCTTATAGAATAAGGATAAGGCCCCCGTGCTATATGATCTATCAGGCCTTTCCTGAGTTGGTCGAGGGGGAACTGATAGCCGATCTGGTTGCCTGTCTCAGTAGTCTTAACGTTATTGCCGGCGAGTTGGATCGGTAAGGAGGCTGATGCCCATGGATGATTGGCTAATTGCAATTATTAAGGTCGTTTGCATCTGGGTATGGGTTTTGCTCATAGCTGTGGTCATGACCTGGGTGGAAAGGCGAGGTGCAGCTTTGATACAGGACAGGCCGGGTCCGAACCGCGCCGGTCCTTGGGGACTGTTCCAGCCTTTGGCAGATGGAATCAAGCTCTTTACCAAGGAAGAGATAATACCTACAAAGGCTCAAAAGCTTCTCTATATTATGGGTCCTTTGCTTTTTGCTCTTCCGGCCTTTTCAGCCTATGCAGTCGTGCCCTTTGGAGACAAGATTGTTTTTGGAGGCAAGGAAATAATACTCCAGGTTTCCGATGTGAATATAGGGTTTCTCTACATTTTAGCCATTGGTTCCATGGGAGTGTACGGGGTAATACTGGGCGGCTGGGGCTCCACTAATAAGTATTCGATCCTTGGAGGTCTGAGATGTACTGCCCAGATGGTTTCATACGAAGTGCCTCTGGGGCTGGCTCTGCTGGCTATTGTGTTCGTGTATGGCACCTTCAGCCTCAGAGATATATCTCTTGCCCAGCAGGGGACTTTTTTGGGATTTCTACCAAACTGGGGGATATTCAAACAGCCCCTGGGATTTATTCTGTTCATTGTGGCTGCTTATGCAGAGGCCAGCCGTGTGCCGTTTGACTTGCCTGAAGCGGAAAGTGAAATTGTTTCGGGCTATCATACAGAGTACGGTTCAATGCGACTGGGGCTTTATCTCTTCGGGGAGTACGTAAACCTGGTAACGATATCCGGTATTATTGTCGCCCTGTATTTTGGCTCCTGGCATATGCCATATATTGACTTAGGCGCATATCTCGGACCCATATCATGGGGGATAGTATCTTTCTGTATATTCTTCTTAAAGGTATCGTTCTTCCTGTGGATGTTTGTGTGGGTCAGGTGGACCTTGCCTCGGTTCAGATATGATCAGATTATGGGTCTTGGGTGGAGAGGGCTGATTCCTCTTGCCCTGTTTAATATCTTCATTACTGCGCTGTTTATTCAGCTTACGGTCTAGTCGGAGCACATCATGGCCAAGCCGGTTGTAAAAAAGGAATACACCCTGACGGAACGGATCTATCTGTGGGAGATCCTTAAGGGTATGAAGCTCACGTGGGGACACTTCTGGTTCAATTTTAAGGCCTGCTGGAGGCCCGGGCCCCATACAATTCCAACATGCTGGCAGTACCCGGAAGATCGCACCAGGGAAATATCTCCTATTTTTCGCGGTGAACATATGCTGCAGCGGGACGATAAGGGCAGGGAGACGTGTATTGCGTGTGGTATGTGCGCAAAAATCTGCCCGGCAAAGTGTATTACGATAAAGAAGGCCAAGCGCAAGGAAGGCGAGGAAGAGAAGTATGCTGCAAAGACATATCCCGCATCCTTTGAAGTAGACCTCCTGCGGTGCATCTTCTGCGGTTTCTGTGAAGATGTATGTCCCAAGAATGCACTTGTTTTAGGACAAGAATACGAGTTTGCCAGGTATACAAAAGAAGAGTGTGTTCTGGATAAACGAAAATTACTTTTAAATTATCGTAAGGCCAAGGAAGAGGGCAAGCTCAAACCGCCCAGGAAGCGTGTTCCAGTTGTCCCTGCGCCGCCTAAGCCGGAGAAGGCTGAGAAGGCTGAGAAGGCTGAGAAGGCTGAGGGTGCTGAGGCAAAAAAAGGCAAGGCTGCTGTCGCCGGCAAAGGCAAGAAAAAGCCGGTTGCCAAGAAAAAGGCGGCTGAGAAGGCCGAAAGCACTGAGAAGAAAGAGGGCGGTGAGAAGAAAGAGGCCGCGGAGAAGGAAGAATAAATCAGGTGTTGAAAGTATATAATGTATATATAGATGTAGAGGAATCGGGTGATTGATATGGATCTATATTTCTGGGTATTTGCCAGCATGTCAGTTCTGGCCGGGCTATTTACCATAGCCGCAAAGGACGCATTGCCCAGTGCCATGGGACTGCTCACGGTTTTTATTGCTCTTGCAAGCCTGTATCTCCATCTGCATGCCCCGTTGCTTGCTATTTTCCAGGTAGCCATTTATGCCGGGGCCATCCTGATCCTGGTTGTGTTTGTTATCATGCTTCTCACGACACCGGGTGAAAGGTTGGCGGCTATCCAGGCCAATGTCTCATACAGGGGCTTCGGTGCCCTGCTTGGGTTGTGTTTAATTGGTCTCGTAGCAGTCGGGACAAAGGGCGTGTCTGACATAGTGTCTATGAAGGCACTCCCCGAAGGATTCGGAGACCCATCGATGTTTGGTGATTTGTTTTTCCGGGACTTTTTGCTTCATTTTGAAGTTGTATCCGTACTCCTGCTTGTAGCATTGATCGGCGGGATCTATCTATGCAAGAAGAAACTTTAAGAGAGGGCTGAATGGCATCGCTCACACACTATATAGTTTTGTCATCAATACTCTTTGGCTTGGGGACCATCGGCTTTTGTACAAGGAGAAATGCCCTGATCCTGTTTATGTCTATTGAGCTTATGCTCAATGCGGTAAATCTGATGCTGGTGGCCTTTTCAAATTTTATGGGCGACATGGCAGGGCAGGTTATGGTCCTTTTTATTTTTGCAGTGGCTGCGGCTGAGGTTGCTGTCGGCCTTGCGATATTAATAGCACTCTTCCGGCATGTGCGGGAGGTGGATATAACCAGGTTTAATGTATTGAAATGGTAAAGAATACTTATTCGGCTAATTATGTTTTTTGGTGCATAAACACCCTGTCTATGTAGGGAGCTATTCATGGAAGGTTATCTGTTTCTCATACCACTACTGCCTTTTATAGGATTTCTGATTAATGGCCTGTTGGGGCAAAAGATCGGAAAATCCGGTGTTTTCTGCATTGGCTGTTCCTCTATTGGCTTGGCTTTTCTATTTTCCATTCTGGCCGTGTACCAACTGGCATGCAGCCCGGCTGAAGACAGGTTGCTCGTGCAGGTCCTATGGAATTGGATGGCCGTAGGCAATCTGAATATTGATTTTTCATTGATGATTGATCCGCTTTCCGCTGTGATGGTCCTCGTGGTTACCGGCGTGAGTTTTGTTATTCATATATACAGCACAGGTTACATGGCACATGACGAGGCAGCCTGGAGGTTCTTCTCTTACCTGAATATGTTTGTGTTTTTCATGATAATGCTGGTCATGGGTTCCAACTATGTAGTGATGTTTGTCGGCTGGGAGGGCGTAGGTCTTGCTTCCTATCTGCTGATCGGTTTCTGGTACAAGGAGAACGTGAATGCAGATGCGGGTAAAAAGGCCTTTATTGTTAACCGGATTGGGGACTTTGGCTTTCTCCTCGGCATGTTCCTGATCTTCATTACGTTTGGTTCCTTGTCTTATCTTGATGTATTCCCAAAGGCGGCTCACATGTATGAGCATGGGATGCTGGCTATGAACTCACCGGTAATGATAGCCATATGCCTTTTGCTTTTCCTCGGAGCAACCGGAAAATCAGCACAGATCCCCTTGTTTGTCTGGCTCCCGGATGCCATGGCCGGCCCGACTCCGGTTTCAGCGCTCATCCATGCTGCCACAATGGTGACCGCCGGCGTCTATATGGTAGCAAGGACCAATGTTCTTTTCACCCTTGCTCCTACTGCGTTACTGGTTTTGGTATTAATGTCCGCGGCCACTGCATTTATTGCGGCAACCATTGGTATCCTGCAGAACGATATTAAGAGGGTCCTTGCATATTCTACTGTAAGTCAGTTGGGATATATGTTCATAGGTGTGAGTGTGGCTGCATACGGGGCAGGCATATTTCATCTTATGACCCACGCCTTTTTCAAGGCCTGCTTGTTCCTTTGCGCCGGTTCTGTAATTCACGCCATGGGCGGGGATCAGGATATGAGGAGTATGGGCGGCCTTTGGAAGAAGATACCCATCACATATATCACTATGCTTTTTGCAACCATAGCGATTGCAGGTATTCCTCCTTTTGCAGGGTTCTTCAGTAAGGACGAGATCCTCTGGAAGGCCTTTACTTTCCCGTATTATCCTGTTGTAGGTAAGATAGTCTGGTTTATCGGCGTTCTTGCCGCTGGAATAACGGCCTTCTATATGTTCAGGCTTATTTTCATGACCTTCCATGGTAAATTCCGCGGTACTGAAGAACAGGCCCATCACATACATGAATCGCCATTAAGCATGACAGGTCCCCTGATGATCCTGGCTTTTCTCGCAGTATTTGGGGGCTGGTTAGGCATACCGCATGTAATCGGCAATCTCTTTGGCCATGTACCCAATGTCATGGAAAATTTCTTTGAGCCGGTATTTGCCAGCTCACATGAAATAATTGCTGCCTACGTTGGTGTGCAACATCATTCCACCGTTGTAGAGTGGGTTCTTATGGCCGGCTCGGTTGCTGTTGCCATTGGCGGTATTTCCCTGGCTTATCATATCTATATTCGTCGTGTTGACGTACTTCCGGAAAAGCTTGCCGAGACCTATTCCATATATCACAAGCTTGTCTATAACAAATACTTTGTTGATGAAATATACTACTATGTGGTTGTCCTTCCGTTCTATTATGTCTCAATGTTCTTCTGGAAGTTTGTGGATGCATTCATCATCGACGACATAGGAGCGAATGGACAGGCGTGGTGGGTACAAAGGGGATCAGGTGCGTTAAGGCTGGTCCATAATGGTTATGTGCAGACCTACGGGGCATTTATGGTCCTTGGACTTGTTGTAATGCTCTGGTTTTTCATTGTGTAAAAACGGCTGGATTTTATTTTATGGAACAGGGCCTGGAAAGAGCAGTTATGGAGTGTAACAAAACAAAAGGATCGAAGGGTAGATTATGAATGCTCCCATATTAACCTATGTAACCTTCTTACCTCTGTTGGGAGTGCTGGCTATTCTCTTTATTCCACAGCGGAGTGAATCAGGGAAGAATGCCATCCGCTGGGTAGCAATGGTAATATCCACATTGGTGTTTATTGTTTCGCTGAGATTGTACTTTGATTTCGATCCGGACGTGGCAGGGTTCCAGTTCCTAGAGAAACATACATGGATCCCCAGCTATGGCATTACCTATTTTATGGGTTTGGATGGTCTTGCATTCTGGCTTGTACTTTTGACTACCTTTCTTACTCCGCTTACAATCCTCTCCACTTGGGCGGCCATTACAAAAAGGGTTAAGGAGTTCCAGATTGCGATGCTGGTCCTTGAGACAGCAATGCTCGGGACATTTGTATCTCTGGACCTCTTTCTGTTCTATGTATTCTGGGAAATTATGCTCATTCCCATGTGGCTAATCATAGGTGTATGGGGCGGAGAACGAAGGATCTATGCCGCAATCAAATTTTTCCTGTTTACTGCAGTCGGTTCTTTCCTCATGCTGGTGTGTATCATCGGCCTTGTTTACTTTCATCATCAGCAAACCGGTGAGCTGACATTCAACCTGCTCTCTCTATACAATACGAATCTGGCAAGGACGTATGAAATACTCTTCTTCGCAGCCTTTGCCCTGGCATTTGCAATAAAGGTCCCGATGTTCCCATTCCATACATGGTTGCCGGATGCCCACGTTGAAGCACCAACTGCCGGGTCAGTGATTCTGGCAGGTATTCTCCTGAAGATGGGCACGTATGGATTTTTCCGGTTTGCAATGCCGCTTTTCCCAGATGGGTCGGCCTTCTTTACTCCGCTTATTATTGTCCTTTCGATTATAGGCATTATTTACGGGGCAATGGTGGCCATGGTTCAGCCGGATATCAAGAAATTGGTGGCTTATTCATCCGTATCTCACCTTGGTTACTGCATGCTCGGGCTTTTTGTTTTGAACCGTCATGGCGTGGAAGGGTCGATCCTCCAGATGATCAACCACGGCATTTCAACAGGCGCCTTGTTCCTCTTGGTGGGTGTAGTCTATGAAAGACGCCATACCCGTATGATTGCGGAATACGGAGGAATTTGCAGGCCGATGCCTATTTATTCTGCTATCTTTTTCCTTATAACCCTGTCAAGTGTGGGATTTCCCACTACTAACGGGTTTATTGGTGAGTTTCTTATCCTGTTAGGGGTCTTTGAAGTGAACAAGGCCGCTGCTGTATTGGCAGCTACTGGTGTGGTCCTTGGGGCAATTTATATGTTCTGGATGTATCAGAGGGTCTTTTTCGGTAGGATCTCAAACCCCAAGAACGAAAAACTTAAGGACTTGAACCTCAGAGAAATGGCCTATCTCATGCCTCTGGTTGCGCTGGTATTCTGGATAGGCCTGTTTCCCAATTTCTTCCTGAGCAAGATGCACAGCTCAGTGGACCACTTTATCAGTCAGGTCAAGATCTCTGAACCTGCGTCCCCCGGTGCGGTTGTAGAGCATCATGCCTTTGTTGATGACAAGACGCCTTTAGATGTGAGTTCGGCTAAGGAGTAGTGAATATGAGCGACCTTGGTTTTTCCTTTAGCCTGAGTCAGCTATGGCAGGTAGCTGGTGGACAGATAATCCTCCTTATTGCCGGTCTAGTGCTTATTTTTGTTGATCTTTGGCTTTCAACAGATGAGAAACCTGACCATGTAGCAACAATGGGTTGGCTTACTGCTCTGAGCTTTTTAGTCGCGTTGAAGTATATGATTGGTGGGTGGACACTCAATGAAATAGTCTTGGTGGATGTCTTCTCTACAGAGAAGTTTGCCATATTCGTGTCGGCCATAGTCTTGATGGCAGGTATATTCGCGAGCCTTATGAGTATAGGCTATTTGCGGAACAATAAACTGGTTAGATCAGAATATTTCATACTGCTTTTGTTTGCGGTTTATGGCACCATAGCCATGGTCCAGTCAGTTGATCTGCTCATGATGTTCATTGCTCTTGAGGTGATGTCCCTGTCTGTATATGTCCTGGCTGCATTCCTGAAGAACGACAGGAAGTCACAGGAGGGGGCCCTTAAGTATTTCCTTCTTGGGAGCTTTGGGTCTGCGTTTTTTCTCTTCGGGGTTGCACTGATGTATGGCTTGACCGGCACTGTGAATATCACAAAGATCGCTCAGGTGCTGTCCTCTGGTCCTCTTCTTGAGAACCCGGGGGTGCTTGTTGCTATGGCTATGCTGATGTCAGGGCTGTTCTTCAAAATGGCCCTTGTACCCTTCCATATGTGGACCCCTGATGTATATGAGGGCAGTCCTGCGATTATAACCGGTTTTATGGCGACAGCGGTGAAGGCAGGGGCCTTTGGGATATTTATCAAGCTCTTGAGTGTTACTTTTACTCCGATTCTTGCGCATAGCGGGCAACCTGAGTTCCAATCCACAGTAGACCTGGCAGCCTTGGCAGTCTATTGGAAACCCCTGCTGTGGTGGCTGGCCCTTATTACCATGTTTGTTGGCAACCTGGTTGCAGTGTCCCAACAGAACGTGAAGCGCATGCTGGCCTATTCCTCTATAGCCCATGCCGGGTACATGGTCTTGGGGATTCTGGCCGCAAATGATGAAGGCCGTATGGGTGTGCTGTTCTATCTCTTTGCGTATACCTTGATGAATATGGGGGCCTTTGGTGTGGTCTATCTGTTGGATGGTCAGGAAGGAAAAGGCCAGACCCTGGACGATTACAAGGGGTTGGGGTTCAAGTATCCTGCTCTCAGTTTCCTGATGGCCCTGTTCCTGGTTTCCATGGCTGGGCTTCCTCCCACTGCCGGTTTTATCGGTAAGTTCTACTTGTTCGCAGCGGCCATAAAAGAAGGGTATTTCGTGCTTGCAGCCCTGGGTATTTTGACCTGTGTTATCGGGGCATATTACTACCTGCGGGTGATATGGATGCTGTATATGGTGGAGCCGTCCAGGGAGGTAGTGGCCGGCAGAGTGGGCGTTCCTTCAATGGTCGCACTGATTGCTGCTGCTCTGGGAATCATGTATTTTGGAATATTACCTGAAGGGCTTTCACAAGTGGCTAACATTGCCCAGCAAAGCCTTGCCATGGTCTTCTAAAGCAACAGTTGACTTTCTTCTGCTATCTATTACTAGCACAGGAAGAAGGACCACCCGACAGTTGCAGTGGAGGTTTGCCTTTCTTGCTCTAATTCTAAATCGGCGGCCTTTGAAAATACTTCTTTCCACGTCCTCTTAGGATATAGGGTCAGGTTCAGTGTAGGGCCGGGAATTTGGTTCTTATTGGGTTTGTTCCAACTCTCTTTTATTTCCTCTGATAATTCCTGGATATGCCCATTTTCACTCATATTTTGTATGGTTGTGTTTGAAATGGCATTAATAAGGGAAGTCAGGCCGTTATTGATTTTGTCTGATTCTCCCGGCTTGATATTGGGATCAAGGGGTAATGCCAGGTCCAATAGATCTACAGGGGCCTCTCTGGGCTGTAAGGCTTCATAGGCCTCATCGACCAGATCCTTTACTGTAATACTTTCCCCAATGGGCCACGGCCCTGGGTCAGTGTATTTTTGCCACAACAATGCCCAGGCCCTCAACCGCTCCTTGGTCATGAGGAGGGGCTCTATAATAGGAGAGTAAGGGACTTTTGGTGCACCCTGGGAGTCGGTGAGTTCCCCTGGATCTTTCAATATTGACTTAAGTTTGTCTTCATGTATTACCATCTTATCAAGATCTGTTTGCAATTCGTCATTACGTCTATCCAGATCCAATGAAAGCCGGAGAAATATCCGGGCATCCATGAGAGGGTCAGAGACTTCAGTGCCCCTTAATGTATTAAGAATTCCCTGTAGAGATTCTTCCTCGCCTTCGGCAGCACGTATTAATGTAGAGGCTGGAATCTTTTCTCCCAAGCCCATCTCTTCTGCCCAGGATTTCCAATTGCTTATAAGGCCGGTGAACCAGCCGAGCCTGTCTCCCAGAGGGGCCGGCGCAGTAGCCTCAATTTCCATGGAGTAGCTACTTGATGTGGAAGGTGGATTAATATCTTCTTCTGTAGGTACTAATAAAGTCAGTTTGGAGAATACCTGGTCAAGCCGCAACATTGTATCCCGGCGGAGGTAGCTTGCCGGATATAACAGTCCATGTAAAATATTCATGTTATTGTCCTTTATGATTGGTGGAATGAATGTAGCCGCCTATTTCCCCTTGGCTGATTGTAGTATAATCCAGAAGTTTAAAAGCGGCTCGTAGTTTAAAATATTAATGCTTGTTATTGCAAGCTAGAAAAATCGCTCTTTACTTTATTTACTGTTTGAGGTTATGATTTAAGTAACTGAAGAAGGGTAACCCTGAACGGTGAACCCTGAACCAGTGAACGGTTACTGATTTAAAAAAAGTGATGCTGAACATGAAAGGCAAACAGAAAAAATCTAATCCTCAGCGACGGATTAATTGCAGTATTTATGCTAGAATTCGTAGTTATATTGCCATGTTGCCCCAGTTTTTGGGGTTGCTGCTAAATCTGCTGAGGGACCCAAGGGTTTCCTCTGCTGATAAGGCTATACTGGGGGCGACGGTTGCTTATATGTTAAATCCGGTTGACTTGGTCCCTGACTGGATTCCTTTTGTAGGGCTGGTTGACGATATTTATCTGGTGGCCGTTGCTCTGTTGCGTTTAGTTCTCAGGGTTGATGAGAAGGTGCTTAAAGATAACTGGAGAGGGCGTGACGACCTGATTCCTATTCTGAGAAAGGTGGCTGATGTGGCAGTGGCTTTTTTGCCGGCTCGTATTCGCCGGTCTATCTTTGCGAGGGTTGACAGATAAGGTAACCGAACTGTAAGCGTTTACAGGGTGCTGCAGATGCGAGGCGTACGGGTACGCAGACGTACTTCCTGTACTTCAAGTGCCCGACAACAAAGCAGATGCGGTGCCCTGTGAACGCTTACCAGATAAGAAACGCTGAGGAGGGGATAAGCCATGTCTGGTTCTCGGAAGATGCAAATAGATATGCCCTGTGGGGTTTTCTACAATCTGTTCAATATAATACTGGATCTTAACGGGACAATTACAGTCGATGGCAGTTTTGTTGACGGTGTCGTCGAGCGACTAAAGGAAATATCGGGAATAATGGATGCTTATGTGCTGACGGCAGATACAGGTCAAACTCTTGACCAGTTGACTGATCAGTTGGTGGAGGAGTGTGGTATAAAGATCCATCAACTGGAATCCGGTAGGGGTGATCTGCAGAAGCTTGCTTTTCTTGAAGAGCTTGGTCGTGATAAGACAGTGGCTATAGGCAATGGCTGTAATGACGCTCTGATGTTGAAAGAGGCCAAGTTGGGTCTGTGCGTAATTGGTAAAGAAGGGGCGTCGAGTGATGCCTTGATAGCGAGTGACGCCGTTTTCCTCAACATCTGTGATGCACTGGATATTTTCCTCAAACCCAAACGAATGATAGCTACCTTGCGCAAGTAATTTTCTGATTCCGCTGAAAACATCTCAACTGCTCAAAAACTACTCATTGATGCCTAAAGCATTAACTATAATAGGTTCCAGTTCGTCCTTGGTTACCATGCCGGTGTAGTGTTTGAGAATTCGATGATCTCTGTCAATCAAGAAAGATGCCGGAAGGGCATAGATATTTCCATAATCCCTTATCACCTTTGATGTGGCAAGCAGTATAGGATAGTTAATCCTTAACGCCTGCACAAATCCCGGAAGGATTCTTTTCCCATTCTGGTCTACGGATATCCCGATAACGGCAAAACCTTTTGAACTATATTGATTTTGCAGAAGAACAAAGTCAGGGATTTCTACTCGACAGGGAGGACAATTGGTGGAAAAGAAGTTAATGAGTACTACCTGTCCTTTATATGCCGACAGATTTACGGATTCGTTCTGGAGATTTAGAAGCGTAAAATCAGGGGCCTTGGAAGGATCAGCACTTCCCTGGCAGGCTGCCAACAAAATTGTCCCTACCAGAGATAAAAGGACGCAATTAAATATGCGTTTCTTAGCCTTAACCATCAAAAGACTCGATCCTGTTTACCAGGCGCAACAGGACTTCAACTTCCTTCTGAAGCAGAGTTTTGCCCTTTTCAAGAGAGGCCTTTGAAGGATCACCCCATACGCCTCCGGGCCAGAACTTTTTTTTATCTCTGGCCAGGATGGGTGTGGGAAAGGAGGGATACTCTTCAGGGCTCGTACCATCAATGTGCTCCGGTCTCAGGTGGAGCATTAATGAGGTCTCTACCTCACCAGCATGCGAGTCATTCTCTGTTTCTACAATTCCGTCGGGAATTTTAGCTATTAGATCAAGGATAGATAATACTGCCACCCGGCTTTCCTCAAGGTTGGACAGTATCGCTTCGCCTGCATCCGTAAGGGCAGCCATGTGAGTGCCGCCGGCGTGACCGGAAAGGAGTACAAAATTTCTCAATCCTTGATTATAAAGTGATGTGGCAAGTTCTACAGTAAGCCTTTTCAAGGTATCTCCGGATATTGTAATTGTACCGGCATGTTGACTTGTGCTTCTGCAGAGTCCGTACCACACTGGTGGCGCAACGAAAAGAGGACAATGCTTGCTGGTTTCTTTGGCCAGTTCATATGCATGGATCGTATCGGTCCCCAGTGGTAGATGCTGACCGTGTTCCTCTACAACCCCAAAGGGCACTATAATAGTGCGGGTTTTAGTTAGACCTTCTATAAAGGCCGGCATGGTAAGTTCTTCTAGAATCATGGTGGAAATTTACTTATTGTACTGAAATCTGTCAATTCGTTTTGGGATGGAAGGGGGATATTTGTTATGGATTTTATATAGTGTTAAGTTATTTGCTCTACTTGACGATTAAGTGAGGAGAAATACTTGCCACTGGTCAATAGATTGAGCTAGAATATTCACGGCCTGTATTAGGAGCCTTTTGCAAAAGGCTCCTATGAAAATATTTCATGCGGGGGATTTTAATGGGCAAACTTGTAAGCATACAGGATAGAAAGCGTTCCGGTCGAGGGCATGCCCACAGGCTCAAAAAGATAAAGGAGGAGTTGTCGGAGTATTATGGCATCGACCTGAATTCCCTCCTGGCTTCGGAGCCCGCCACCAGCCTTTCTATCGATCAGTTTGACGAATTGACTGAACGTATTCTTGTTGCAGTTGACGATTTTTGTGAGGAACACTCCAAAGTCACCGTTCACGATGTGCTCTACATCCTTGAAAATGTAAAGGACATTGTCAGAGAAAACTCCACTGAAGAAGATGACTGATGGCTTTATACGAGATTAATTCAGGCCTGAGGGTGTGCTCGATTTACTTTTTATGTGAAAGGGGGCTTTTGTATGGCAAGAGTGGCTGTAGGAGGTTCTCGTAGTATAGAATCCTATGAATTGATCCAAGGTGTACTGAAGTATTTGCTGATTGACGGAGACGTTGTACTTTCCGGAAATGCCCCTGGGGCTGATCGTCTGGGCGAGCGCTATGCCGGCGAAGCAGGACTTGAATGGAAGATTATTCCTTCAGAGTGGGAGAAGCACGGGCTAAAGGCCACTATGATGAGAAATGAGGTACTGCTCAGGTCAGCAGATTTTGTGATAAATTTTTGGGATGGACAGTCTGAAGGGGCAAAGCATATGCTGGAGATATCCAGACGGGCTAAAAAGCTTCTGGCTGAAGTCCGACCGGATGGTTATATAAAGCTCTTCCTGAATCCTAGACGATTGGTATAATAATTCTGTATGCAAGCGACTAGAGTGACACCCGAGGACGAAGCAATCATAACAGAGTGGTACCGGAAGATCGATGGAGAAATCCGGATCGGTTTTATCCGGGCAGACGACGATCGCAGCAAACAAATTCAGGCATTCTGCGAGGACTTTACCCGTCTGGCTCCAGGCGTCCGGATAGAAAGAGAGGAGAATGACGGCGAACAGGCACCGGAAATCAGCATCGGGGAGAATATAAGCTATCAGGCCGTGCCTCTGGGAAGAGAGCTGGTCCCGTTCCTTGATGCGCTGAGCGGCCGGGACACGCTCGCCGGAAAACTGGCTTCGCCGGTTAGGGATTCCCTTAATCAGCTCAGGGTCCCTGCGATGCTGAAGGTCTATATTGCCCCCCAATGTCATTTTTGTCCCCAGGTGGTGACCTTGCTACTGACCCTTGCCGCTTCGGAAAGTCTGATTCATATCACGGTTATCGATGGGACCCTGTTCTCTGAAAGGGCCGAAAATGACCACGTCCGGTCGGTGCCCACGGTTATACTGGATGATCAGTTTCGTTGGACAGGAGAGATTCAGCTCGAAGAACTCGTCCACATGATGCTCACCCGGGACCCTTCCCAGCTTGGTACTGATTCGCTCAGGAAAATCCTCGAGCAGGGTGATGCAGCGGGCCTGGCGCAGATGATGATGGAAAGCGGGAAAATCTATCCTGCGTTTCTGGATCTGCTGACACATAAAAAATGGCAAATTCGCCTGGGCGCTATGGTGACGTTTGAATTCCTTGCCGAAGAGCGCAAAGAAATGGCCTCGCAGGTTATCGCGCCTTTGTGGGAACGGTTTTCCCATGTAGACGATAAGGTCAAAGGCGATATCCTCTATATTTTGGGTGAATCAAAGGATCCGGGTGTGATCCCGAAACTTAACAGTGTTCGCAATGGTCCTTGTTCCGACGAAGTTCTGGAAGCTGCCGTTGAGGCACTTGAAAAATTTTCATGAAAATTAATAAGTTCAGCATTGCCACCTTTAATACAAATTCTATAAGGTCACGTCTTCACATAGTAATTCCCTGGCTTGAGAAAAAATCGGTTGATGTGCTTTGCATGCAAGAAACAAAGGTGCAGGATAAGGATTTTCCAAAGGAAGCATTTAATGAAATTGACTATAATGTGATCTACAAGGGTCAGAAGTCTTACAATGGCGTTGCAATCGCCAGCAAACACGAGATAAAAGACATGGCTGTTGGTTTCGATGACCCTGAAAACAGCCCGGAGGATGAGGCCAGGCTCATCCGTTGTGTTATAAAGGATATTCCTGTTGTAAATGCGTACGCTCCCCAGGGTAGGGCCTTGGACCACATGTATTTTCAGATCAAGCTAAGGTGGTTTGAAAGGTTAAGGGACCTGTTTGATAGGAATTATTCCACGGACGAACCATTGCTCTGGTGTGGAGACCTCAATGTTGCCCCTGAGTCAAGAGACGTTTATGCTCCGGATAGCCATGTAGATCATGTCTGTTTCCACGAAGATGCTCGCAAAGCGTTGGAGAAGGTCAAGGCATGGGGATTTATAGACGTATTCCGGAAGCTTAATACGGATCCGGACCAGTATACGTTTTACGATTACAGGATACCCAATGCAATCAAAAGGCGTTTAGGTTGGCGCATAGATCACATACTTGCTACGGCTGTGTTGGCAGAACGTGCTGAAAAGGCATATGTAGATATCACCCCAAGGCTTGCTCAAAAGCCCTCGGACCACACTTTCCTGGTAGCAGAGTTCGGTAAACCCGTAGCGACCTGAGATTAAAAACCCTGTAACCGTTCACGGGCAGGAGGCATTTCTTTGCACTTTCATACTTCAGCCCCTTGTTTTCTAAGGCTTTTGCCCCGGGGGATATTTTGCCCCCTCCGCATTCGCCTATGCTGCGCTCCGGCGATGCGGTCTCCCCCAATGCAAAAGCCTAGAAAACTAACGGGGCTTCCGTTAAGCCGTTTCAAGAAACACCCCCTGCCCGTGAACGGTTACAAAACCCTGAACCTATGAACCTTTGAACCCTGAACCTTTTTCTGATTAATTAAAGTCCATTTCAAAGCTGTAGATGTCATCACTCAGCTTGCTTCCAACCCGCAAGTCACTGTTATTGAAAACAGCCTGCATTCTTTTGTTGTTTCGCAGGACTTCAGCAGTGAATCCGGTGATACCATGCCGTTTGGCAATTGTCGTAAGGTGTCTGAACAGAAACTTGCCTATGCCGCGACCTTGCCATTCATCACGGACCACAAATGCGACTTCTGCGCGGTTGGTTCGCGGGTCCAGATAGTATCGACCTACTGCAATGATATCCTCCCCATGGGCCTCAGGCAGGATGCCTACGATGGCTACTTCTTTTCTGTGGTCGATGAACACGAAGTCTTTGACCTGCTTATAGGGGAAGCGCTGGACGTGTGTCATGAAACGGGAGTACACGGCATCCTGAGAGAGGGTGTACAGCAGATCCTTCATCTTCGGCTCGTCAGTGGGGTGTATAGGCCTGAAGTTGATTTTCGTTCCATCATCTAAAAGCAACGACGTTTTTGCCTCGTGTGGAGCTACAATGAAGCTCTCTCCCACATCGGCAAGCTCTTTTCGGAGATATTTGGCCTCAATAGCCTCCTTAAGGAGCGTTTCAAGGAAACTCGGGTGGGCAATACTGATCAGTGCCAGTGCCCGGTCCCGGACGCTTTTGCCGTGAAGATAGGCCACTCCGTACTCGGTTACCACGTAGTGTACGTCCCCGCGGGTGGTCACTACGCCGGCACCGGGGCTCAGTTTCGCAACGATCCGTGAAGTGGTTCCGTCTGTTGTGGTGGACGGCAGGGCTATAATCGCCTTGCCCCCGTAAGATCTGGCTGCGCCGTTGTTAAAATCCGCTTGGCCGCCGATACCTGAGTAGAATTTGGTGCCAAGGGAATCCGCACAGACCTGGCCGGTAAGGTCTATTTCCAGTGCCGTGTTGATAGCCACCATTTTATACTGTTTGGCAATAATAAAGGGGTCATTGACATACTCGGTCGGACGAAAAGAGAAGAGAGGATTGTTGTGGATGTAGTCATAGAGTTTGCGGGTTCCGAAACAGAAACTGGCAACAATTTTACCCCTGTCAAGGGTCTTTTTCGCACCGGTTACAGCACCGGATTCCACCAGATCTATGATGTTGTCTGTAAACATCTCCGTATGTACACCGAGATTTTGTTTATCCTTCAGGAAATTAACCGCTGCGTGGGGGATTCGTCCGATCCCAACCTCAATAGTTGATCCGTCTTCCACCAGGGCCGCGATGCGTTCTCCGATCTTGCAAGCCACTTCCGTGCATTCAGGCAAGGTTGCTTCAAAAATGGGCGTGTCCACAGGGACCAGGTAGTCCAGATCATAAATATCAATAAAACTGTCTCCCAGGGTCCTGGGCATCTGAGGGTTGACCTGGGCAATGACGAGCGAGGCGTTTTCTGCAGCACTTTTGACAATATCCACCGAGACCCCAAGGCTCACTCTCCCGCGTTCATCCGGAGGTGTAACCTGTATAAGGGCTGCATCCAGCGGTAACTGACCTGAACTGAAAAGCCGGGGAATATCTGAAAGAAAGATAGGTGTATATTTGCCGAGACCTTCCTGAATAAGCCCTCTGACATTTTCCGCAACAAAAAAGCTGTTTACCAGAAAGCAATCGGCAAGTTCCTTGTGGGCATAAGGGGCCTCGCCCAGGGTAAGTAGTTGTATAATCTCCATATCGGCCAGTTTAGAAGCGCGGTCGGTCAGGGCTTTGACAAGTTCTTTCGGTTCTCCACACCCTGTCCCGACAAAAACTCGCTGTCCGGGCTGCAGGTGCGAGACCGCCTGCCCGGGAGTGGCGATCATGTTTTTATATTTATCCTGCCAGTTTGGGTCGTATCCTATCTGGTTTGGTTTGTTCATTATTTGGTCTCTTGGTGAGTCAAGGTCATTCGGGCATCGGCAACAAATGGTTCTGTTCCAATGTCTCCGACAATAAACGGATTGATATCCAGCTCGATAATTTCCGGGTAATCCGTAACCAACTGGCTGATGCGTTGAAGCCCGTTAGCTATTGCGGCAAAATCCACTCCTCGTTCTCCGCGGGTCCCTTTAAGCATCTCATAGGACCTGGTGCTTTTAAGCATCTGAAACGCCTCTTCTGTGGTGACAGGGGCCAGATGAAAGGTAACGTCTTTCATTACCTCAACAAATATGCCCCCAAGTCCGAACATGAGCATTGGACCAAATTGTGGATCACGGCTCATGCCTATGATGACTTCCATGCCCCGTGCCAGCATTTTTTCCACGTAAATGCCTTCGATATGGGCTTCAGGTGCAACCTGGTTTATTCTGAGCATCATCAGGTCAAATGCGTCTCGCACGTCATCAGCCGTAGACAGGTGTAATTTTACGCCACCAAGGTCAGTTTTATGAATAATGTTAGGTGAGACTATTTTTATAGCTACCGGGTAGCCTATTTGCTCCGCAGCTTCCATTGCTTCGTCAGTAGTGCTTGTCAGGTGGCCTTCCGGTATCCTGAAGCCATAAGCACTCAGGATCTGTTTGGCTTTAATGTCTCCGATGTGGTACCTCTTGGTTCTCAGATGCCGGGCAATAATCCGTTCCACTCGCCGGCGATGAACTCTGAATCGTGTCACTATCCGCGGTGGACGCCGCCGCCACACAGAATACTCGTACATGGCCTTGAGGGCGCCGACTGCCCGCTCAGGTGAGTTATAGACCGGCAGTCCGGCAGCAACCAGTTCTTCATTTCCCGGCATTACATGCTTGCCCCCCATGAATGCCGCGATAACAGGCTTATCGGCTCTTATGCAATCGGCAATGGCCCTTGCGGTTTCAGCAGGCTTTGTCATGGCCTGGGGTGTCAGGATTACGATGATGGCGTCTACTGAATCATCGTCCTGGGCCGTGCTCAATGCAATGGCATATCTTTCCGGATCAGCGTCGCCCAGCACATCCACGGGATTCCCTGTACTTGATGCCCGTGGAAGTTTTCCTTTAAGGGCGGCTGCCGTACTATAGGCTAGGGCCGCAACGGTCATGCCGGATTTTTCTACAGCATCTGCAGCCATTGTGCCCGGCCCGCCGGCGTTTGTAATAATCAGAACACGGTCACCCTTGGGAAGGGGCTGCATTGCCAGGGCCGATGCATAGTCAAAAAGGGCCTGAAAATTATCTGCCCGGATTACTCCCGAGCGTCTAAAAGCCGCACCATAGGCCATATCAGCTCCAGCAAGACCTCCTGTGTGAGAAGAGGCGGCCTTCAGACCTGCAGGGGTAGTCCCAGCCTTGAGAATAACTACCGGCTTGATGGAACAGGCATCTTCCGCTGCCTTCACAAATTCGTCACCAGAAGCAATATCTTCAAGGTATCCAACGATTACCTTTGTATCGTCATCCCTGGCAAGGGCCTTCAGGAAATCTACTTCCGTGAGATCCGCTTTGTTGCCGAGGCTTATAAGTTTTGCAAGCCCGAAATGTCCTGTGACAGACGAATCCACAATGGCCGTGCACAGTGCCCCTGATTGGGAAAAGACTGATATGCCTCCTGCTTCAGGCATGTCCCCGGCAAACGAGGCATTCATGTGGTGCTGCCTGTTCATAACGCCGAGACAGTTAGGTCCAAGGAGCCGTACATTGTGAGCCCTGCAAAGGCCTGCCAATTCCTGTTCAAGCCTTGCACCTTCTTCGCCTGTCTCCCTGAACCCAGCGGTAATTATAGCAAGAGCCTTCACGCCCGCCTCTATAGAGGACCGCACAGCAGGCATGATATTTTGTCGTGGGACAGTAACAACGCCCAGGTCCACGGTTCCTTCATAGTCTTTAAGGGTTTTGTAGCATTTGAGCTTGAGAATCTGGTCTGCTGACGGATTGACAGGTATTATATCACCGGCAAAACCGCCATTGACCAGGTTGGCTACTATCTCATAGCCCACCTTTCCAGGCGTCCTCGATGCCCCGATTACAGCGACGTTTTTTGGATGGAGCAGAGCTTCTAGCATTTTTTATAGATCCATTTTGTGAATTTAATTAAAAATTATGAACCTTAGGGTTTCATAAATACAGTTTAACTGTTTTTAATTGCCCTTAGGGTTTTTGTAAATAGTGGGTTCATTCAATCTCTTCGGACGTTTCTGATTAAAGCGTAAAGAGATACTACCTAAGTACCTTTCCATAATGCTCTTCATCCCTCTTCAAGTAGGACGGATTCATGCTTTATGATATAATACGAAAATTAGAAGAAGGGGGAATGTTATCAGTTTGGTCGTAAATTAAAAACGGAGGAGTCCTGATATGAAAGAGGCCCTTTTTTATACAGTTGAGGACAAAGGAAAGGTACAATGCCGGCTCTGTAACAATCATTGTCATATCAAGCCGGGGAAAAGGGGAATTTGCAAGGTCCGTGAGAACAGGGACGGCAAGCTTTACAGTCTTGTGTACGGAAAGGTAATTTCGGAGAACTCCGACCCCATTGAGAAGAAACCCCTTTTTCACTTTCTGCCGGGTTCAATCTCATATTCAATTGCCACAGTAGGGTGCAACTTCAGGTGCCTGCACTGCCAGAACTGGCAAATTTCTCAGTATCCACGCATCTATGAAGGAGAGATACCTGGGGAAGACAGGGACCCGGAGGATATTGTAAATGCAGCGGTTCTGCACGGAGCAAAAAGTATAAGCTATACATATGTTGAGCCCACAATTTTTTATGAGTTGGCGTATGACTGCGCAGTTTCGGCTAAAAAGAGGGGGCTGAGGAACGTCTTTGTAAGTAATGGCTATATGACACCGGAGGTGACCCGGCATCTGGCTCCTGTACTGGACGGAATAAACATTGATGTAAAGGCCTTTACGGATAAATTTTACCACGATGTCTGCAAGGCAAGGCTTCAGCCTGTGCTTGATAATGTTCGTCTGATGCACGAATTGGGAGTATGGGTGGAGGTTACAACCCTGGTTATTCCCGGATGGAATGATTCTCCAAAGGAGTTGAGGGACATAGCCAGGTTTGTTAAAGGGGTTGATCCCTCAATACCGTGGCATGTCACCGCGTTTTATCCCACCCACAAGATGTTGGACAGGCCGCCTACTCCGGTTGCCACCCTGCGTCTTGCCAGGGAAATAGGTCTTGAAGAAGGCCTGCGATTTGTCTATGAGGGCAATGTGCCTAGTGAGGGCGGAGAAAATACCTATTGCCCGGCCTGCGGCGCAGAGCTTATCAAGAGGATTGGCTTCAGAATAGTGGAAAATTCGCTGTCTGATGGAAAATGCAGCAAGTGCGGAGAGATTATTCAAGGGGTATGGGTCTGATCATTTGACATGGTTTCCTTTCATCAGAAAACCTGAAAGGCCGATAATCGGAATTTCCATTTTTAAAACAGAATGAAATAGCCGGTAAGCTATTAAGCTAATAAATCAAGCAACTCAATAGCTTAGCTAAAGGTTCGCCCGAAGGGCGCTATCCATTATGGTATTATTTACTCCCTGCCAGGGAGTGTGAACTGTTACTGTGGAAAAAAATTACCATTATGGCATCTCTTTTTTTCTCAATATGGCACAGGGAGCCTCCTGTCAAGGGAGAGGGCATCTATTCAACCTGAAAGCCCGATGCTTGCATTAATGGTAATTTTTTCCCACAAAGCCCGATGCTTGCATTTTTTAAGCGCAATTTTACTGCAAAAGGCCTTGCGCTTTATCCGAGTGAAAAAAAATACCCATTATGAGATAAAACACACCCTACCTTAAGCTCTGATATTTTTGTGAAGAGTTCTGGCGCAATGTGGTTAAGTATCAGAAATTAAACAAGAAAACGATAAAATTTTACGATTGGCACGAATTTTGTATATAATTTTCTGTTGATTTAACAGTTCAAATATTTGATTCACCCGAGTGAGTCAATTTGGGTTTACCTGCAGGGTTGCGCAACCCCAAAGGTGAAGCAAAAAACAAAAAAGGCAAGCTAGGTGCCTAGTCACTTAGCTTGCCTTTTTTTGTTTGCCCGGTGACTTCGATTGCCTGATCTTGTTCACCTCTTGTTTGGAGAGAGAAGGGTCGAAGATGGTGTTTCGTTGGACATTATAACAGAAAGAAGGAGGAAGAAATGAGGGAAAAACTTACCACTTTTATGATCATTCAACTGATCTTCGTCTTTTTGGCTGCTGTAGCTTTTGCAGCGCCGGGAGATGGCGGCGGAGATGGTGTGGGAGACGGGGAGGGCAACCCGGATGCAAAAAGACCGGGCATGTTCCGCAAGAATGTCTCCCGTACGCCGGAGATGACCAGCACTAAGTCAAAACTCAATACCATGAGGGTGTGGTTCCCGGCCCTTAGGGCAGATGGGAATTCTACGACGTACAAGGATGATGCAAATGTGACACAGCTGGGCATCCCGTACTACGACTATACCTGTGTAGAAACCAATGCGACCGGCGAATGCCTCGATTGGGAGAGAAACTTGATCAGAGTAGCCGAGGAGGCAAAGCCCATCGTCGTGGTCTATACCGACGCGGTCGAGGAAACCGGCTGTGAGGACGTCTTTGCGGCTGTTTCCCGAGATGACGGCAAGACCTTTAAGCGCAAAAACCTCTCACGCATGGCAGACAAATCTTCCTTTACGCTTGCCAATGGTGAGGAATGCTACGGCCAGGTAAAAAAACCGGTTTTCCAGATTTGCGGAAACAATATCCTGGTGGCATGGACAAGCAAGTTCTGCAAGGGAGGCAAACCCACGTATGCCATTGACGTTGAAGATGACTATTTCTCTGACGATCCTTATTGGGAAGATGACATATATGGTGTTGCCGGTCCGCAAAGATCCGTGGATTACACCGAGGGCACCGGCCCCATCGCGGACTATCCCGAGGTCGGCGAGGTTCCGTATAGCTGCGTATGGGTCGTTCGCGGCACCATCGTCACCCAGGGCATGATCGACAGTGGAGCTGATGGAGGCTTTTGGGGCCAATACGAGGTCGGCGATATTATATGGTTCAAGCCGGAGCGGTTGACATCCGGCCGACGCGATGCCATCCAGGCCTTTATGGGCATGGGTGACGGCGCCGGGTTCGGCGTTACCTGGCAAGAAGACCCGGCAGGACTCCGCCCCGGTAAAATGGCCGGTCCCGGACATGGTTGGAGCGGCGCCACTGTCCATCACAAGACGGACGTCTGGTACAGCTTCATGACACAGGCTGATTTCAGGAGAATTGACACAGATTACGTGTCCGGAGGCGAGGGTGTACACGACAGCGACAACTACATTGCCGACCGCCCCAAGGCCCTGGTGCCAATGCCCCTGCCTGTGCGGATATCCGATAACGACATAGTCAATACGGACAGCATGCAGGTGGAACTGTATGACAACGGATATCCTATAGTACATACCAACGGTAATTTTATACCGTTAGACGGCGGCAGTTCGATCACTGAAGTATTTTATGAAGAACAGAACCTGACAAGGTGCGTAAAGTTTGAAGGCGGCAAGAAGATTGTGGAAATAGATTCAGGAGAGACAGATGCTGACTACTACGTGCTTCGGCCACTGCCTGCAGACCATCAATCAAACATGAACTGCACGAATTGTCATGTTCCGTATGGAACAAACAGCACGCATGACGCGCTCGAGCAGGGATCTCCGATACCTCTCGTTGTGGTGGATGCAGCGACACCTGAATATCTCGGAGGTTTTACGAATTCCGATTGTGTGAGTTGCCACTACACCCATGTAGTGCCCCGCGATCGTGTCATTTCTGTCGCTCCGGGTACTGATGAGGGAGTCAAGTGTACGGAATGTGAGAACAACGGAGGTATCTGGAAAGACGGGACTCAAGTAGGAGATGATGAGATCATAGAAGCCTACTACCCGTATGATGGTTACCCCTATATTGCCGGCGCAGATGATTCCTCCGGCACGCACAGGTACGGCTATATGCTTCCCGAAATGTGTGATACGTACAAGCAATCCGTATTAGATAACGGCGGAAATGCGACAACAGAGCCCAATTGGATAGATGGAAATGGAGATCCTCTTGTTGATCTGTCCAACTGGTATGATTTTATAAACAACCAGAATGTGCCAAAACGTGTTCTGGTCACTGATGACGAAAGGCTGCTGGATGGAGACACGGGCGCATCCCGTCCAAACCTCTTCCTGAAACCCTTTACCAAGCCCGATGGATCGAAAAGCGCCTGGGCAATCATGGCGTACGAAGAGACCAAGGGCGTTGGCGCAGGGCCGCCATACGGTGCAGGTGAGCAGGAGCAACCTGATGATGATGAAGAATCAGGCGGCGGGGATGACCGCTACTTCCCGGACAACGGCAAGAACGTCATCTATCACAGCTTTGAGTACACAAACCCGGACAATGTCAGCGCAGGCAACATAGTCAATCTGCCCGAAAGCGACGCTGATGGCAGCCCGGTTTATCTCTACGAAGTCGAGCGGGACGACAACGGTGTCCCTCTAAGGGACGATAACGATGACTTTATACCGCTCCTTGATGAGAACAACGAATTAGTCCATATCCTCGACTTTCAGGGGAATGAGCAGTTGGCATACGAAAACGCGCGTCGCCCGAGGTTCATAATCCAGGGCAAAAGCGCGATAGGAGACTTAGGGAGGACGGTTATGGTCGTCCTCTACAAGGAAGGACAGGAGGGCAGCGGCCGTCAATCGGATATCATGATGCGCCGCTTTGTCGTGCCAGGAGGGCAGACAGGCAACCCGTACAGGTTTTCGAACCTTGTGTGCGATGCATGGGCTACGGCCGACGATGGCACGGAAGTCTGTGTTGACGGCTGCCAGAACATGAGCAGCGTCACACCTCTTGAAACCTGGGTGAACCCGGATGCTGAGCCGGACTCCAAGGGAGATAACACCAAGGTTGTCTGCTGGGAACAGACAGAGGCTAACCTGAACGATAAATCAGACACCAATCCATACGACGATGCGCGCGCTCATCGAGGCGCCATCCGTGGCGACTTTGTCCTCATGGGTTACAGTTATACCCCTAACTGGGCATCAGCGAGAAACGCCCATGACAAGTACGACTTCCACGTCCGGCGGTCGTTTGACGGAGGTGTAAACTGGACCACGGATCCTGATGGGAACGGCACAACACACGTCGACACCTTCAAGGTCTACGAAGAAGGTGAAACCGACGACGAAGAAACCGACAATGGAAGGGAGAAATACACCGTAGAAACCACCTATGGTGCAGGTGCATTTGAGGCGGCTCTCAACATCTCGCAGCTTCCAAACAACAAAGAGTCTGTGATAGAGCCACGCATCGTGGGCACGCCTTCGACCATCAAGGATCCTGCGACCGGCCTGTGGAACGGTATTCCTGAGGACAAGCAGGATACGAACGTCGTTTACCTGACCTTCGGTACAGCAACGAACGTGCCCAAGCCCAGTGGCAGCAGTGACGATGAAGCTGAAGAACTGGAATCAGCCGTACCAGCTGATCTCTTTTACACCTTTACCCAGGACAAAGGCGAGACCTTTGTGGAAACTTCATGGGTGGTGCAGGGCGATCCGCAGGGTGAAGATGCCCCGGAAACCGGTGATACCGTCACAGGCTGGGACTGGCTTGCCAAGGACAGTGCGATTGAACTTGAGCAGGGTGAGGCGCAAATACGCATGACACCCGATGGCTCCCGTTTCTATGCTACCTGGCTCGAGGAAAATGAAGAAGAGAGTGACATCTGGTTCCGCCGGATTATGCCCGGCGAGTTCTCGTGTAATGTCGCCAATGTGGTCGCAGGCACGACAGTGGATGAAGACGAAGTGACACCGCTTGCGGGCATTAGCGTCCGGATTTACCAGCAGGATATCGGGCTGCTTGACCAAACCGTAACCAATGAAGACGGCGTCTTCACGTTTAGCGAGCTGTCAGAAGAAAGCTACGTCGTGACCGTTGAGGGAAACACCTCCGGGTTTGAAGAACCGGTGGTGAATGTCACGCTGAGCGCAGACAGTCCCAAGGCTCAGGTGCAGTTTAAGAAAAAGGGCGGCGTTCCCGGAGACCTCGACGGTGATGGGGATGTTGACTCCGCTGACTACATGGTCTTCAGGAGTACGCTCGGAAAATGCGCAGGGGATGCAGGCTTCAATTCAGCTGCAGACTATGACGGCGACGGTTGCATAACCTATGCAGATTACCGTATCTGGTATGGCTATTTTAGGAGTTAACGGAAATTAAAACGCCCGGCTGCAAAACGGCAGGGTATCAATGCGGAAAATGGAATTGACTATTGGGGAGAAACCCGGTTTCTCCCCAACCCCCTCTTCCGCATTTTTTACCTCGCCAAAAGCGGATCGGGCATCTAAAAAACCTTAATAAAAGTTACTAAAGGAGGCTTCTTATGAAAAGGCTAAAAACTCATTTTTCGCTATTAATCTGTATCCTGTGCGTTGGTTTTGTCGCCACCACAGCCCATGCATTACCAACGGCTTATCTGGCGTTGTCCGCACCTGATATCTATGTTGGGGATACGTTTGATCTTAATGTTTATGCTGATGGGGTAACCGATCCTGACGAAGTTTTGACATTCGGATTTGATCTTGATTATGCTGACACTGAGTTCAGCTATAACGGGGCAGTGGTTGATACAGCCTTTTGGGATGATTCTTTCTTCTTCCCAGACACGGATGTCGCCGGCATGGCCTTTCCTGGGATAATGGGCGATAACATCCTGCTGGCAAGCCTGAGTTTTACGGCTTTACAGGATGGCGATT
>CBETWD010000006.1:0-35857 GCA_965539945.1 uncultured bacterium | reverse complement strand
GGCCCTGAAGAGTATTGCTACATCTGAAAGGCTTCTCAGGGTGTTACCGCCGGCTATGCCGCTGTCAAGTGAAACAAAGCTGAGCCCACCCACTATCTGTTCAATGGTCCTTGCTACCCACTTTGCCTCAGCCGTGGGATCTCCAAAGGGTTTAACCCTGATTTTCGGCGTCTTGTCCCTGACGGATTTTAAACGCACAGCCGATCTGTCTTTGATGAGACTTGTTGCAGCGTCGAGAAATACCTGGGGACACCTGTAGACAGTGTCCAGAACCACAGTTTTAACACCCTCGAAATCCGCATTAAAACAATGTATGAACTCAGGGCTTGCGCCTCTGAATCCGTAAATGGCCTGGTTTGGGTCACCGATTACCGTGATGTTTCCGTCTTTCCTTGCCATTGACTTTATCAGGGTATACTGGGCAGGACTTATGTCCTGGAATTCATCTACCAGGACAAAGGAAAAATCCCTGTGAAATTTTGCCCTGATTTCAGTAGGTTCGAGGAGCCGCAGGGCCTCCAGGAGAAGGTCGTCATAGTCCCAGAGACCGTATTTTTCAAGGAGTCCATGGTATGCCTGAATCAGGGCCTCCAGATCTTCGTCTCCATTTATTCTTGGAGGGAAGTGCTGCTTGGCCTTTGAGATACGCTCATAAAGTCCTTGAGGTTTTGGGTTTGATAATCCCAATTTCTTCGCTGCCTCTTGGCAAAGGTCCCTGGCATCTTTCTCGTCTATGGGAAGCCGTGCGTCTTCACCCAGGGTCTGTTTTAAAAATCCAAGTGCCCAGCCATGAAATGTGCTTATTTTGGGGATTTTTTGCCCATTATGTATGTGCTCCGTGGAGGATTCGCTGTTCAGGAGCAGGGATACGCGCTCGGAGATCTCCTTTGCTGCCTGGTTGGTAAAGGTCATGGCAAGTATCTGGTCAGGTTTGGCAGCACCTGTTTCTATAAGGTGTCCGATTCGGTAGGTGAGGACCCTGGTCTTACCTGTGCCGGGTCCTGCAACAACAAGAAGCGGTCCGACCTTGTGTGTTACGGCCTTAAACTGAGTTGGATTTAGATTTGAAGACTGGTCAATCATTATAGAGCATCATTTCTGTAACTTCTCAATAAGACCGGGTAAATCATATTTCGCGACTATCCACTAGATTCCGGCTTTCGCCGGAATGACAGGCGCTCACACCGAATCGTCATTCCGGCGAAAGCCGGAATCCAGTTACTGTTACCCAGACTTATTGAAGTTAATCATTTCTCACCCACGTGAAGTCCCTTAAATAGGTGGCGTTTGATCTTTCTGGTAGAGGTCTTAGGGAATTCTTCATTTGTTAAAGTGAAGGACTTGACTCTTTTGAAAGCAGCCAGTGTCTGGTTTGCTGTTTTGACCTCTTTGGCTATGAGCTTGTGTATGTCCTGATCGCTCAGGTGTTTTTTTGGAGAGTGTTTGCCAATGGCCTCATAGTCGGGAACTATCATGGCGCGGATTTCTTCTCCACTCTTTTTTTCGTAACCATAGACTATTGATTCCAAAATAAAGGGATTCTGATTGATCTCGGCCTCTATCTCCTCAGGGTAGACGTTTTTTCCGGCAGGAGTGATAATGAGGTTTTTGTCCCTCCCGCAGATGTACAGATAGCCTTTTTTATCCTGATATCCCAGGTCCCCGGTCTTCAGCCAGCCGTCTGAGTCCAGCACCTCTAGCGTGACCTCAGGGGCTTTATAATATCCTTTCATAATCATTGGACCCTTAAATGCAAGTTCCCCAACGCCTGTCTCGTCCGGTTCAAGTATCCTTACCTCTACACCGGAAAGTAGTTTGCCTATGCTTTCATCCACAGGTTTATCCACAGGGTTGAAGGTAAGTACCGGACTTGCCTCGGTAAGCCCATAGCCCTGGAGCATCTTGATTCCCAGCCACCTGAATTCCCTTGGGATTTGTGGCATAAGCGGGGCGCCCCCAACCACCAGAAAACGAAGGGAATCGAGCCCGGCCTGTTCTCTGAGGCTTCTGAATAAATGTATGCCCAGGTTCTTTATGCCCAGCTTTTCACCTGTCTTGACCGCATTCATAAGTATGTGAAATATCATTTGTCGTGCAGAAGGTGCACGGCTGATGGCACTATGGATTCCATCCAGCATTTTTTGGAATAGCAAAGGGACACCGAACATCACAGTGGCCCTGCTTGCCTTCAAGTCCTCCAGTATGCTGCGGGACTTGAGACTCCGGGCAAAAGTGATTGTGGAGCCGCTGTATATAGGAAGGAGAAAGCCGGCCGTACACTCGAACATGTGGTGCATCGGCAGGACCGAGAGGAAGTGATCCTGCTTAAACTTTATTGCCTGATAGCAGGCAGTTATATCTGAAACTATATTGCCGTGGGTCAACATGACGCCCTTGGGGCTGCCGGTAGTACCTGATGTGTAGATTATGGCGGCTATGTCCTCAGGAACCGTGTGTGGTAAAGGATCCTGTGCTTGTTGTCCTTTCCTGACGAGTTCTTCAAAGGGAATCGCATTCCCCGGGATGTCTTTGGTATCCAAGGTCAGGGTTATCACCTGTTTTGGTTTTGGGAAGCCCTGGGAGGTGTCGAGTACGCAGTCCAGGAATTTGGGAGCCACAAAGGCCATATCCACCTTGGCGTCAGCCATCAGGTGCAGTATCTCGTTTTTGCTTAACAGGGTATCTATAGGTACACAGATCCCGCCGGCAGAGGTGATGGCCAGATAGGCGACGGCCCATTCAGGAGAATTCGGCCCAAGTATCGCGCATTTTCCGTTTTTGGGTAAACCACAAGCTATCAGCCCTTTGGCCAATGATTCAACTTTACTACCAAGTTCACCAAAGGTGATAACCCTGTCTCCCTGAGGTTCTCTTGCAATAAGTGCGAACCGGCGTTCAAACTCGCAGGCCGAGCGTCTGACCATCTCAGGCAAGGTCATTACATTTCTGTAAGCGTTCACAGGTTCACAGGTTCAGGGTTGCTTTTATTTCGCCGGCCCTGCTCATAAGCCAGCAAGTACTTGATGAAACCACGAATGGCAGCGCGGGTGCGTCCGGCATGATCGATATACATCCTGAAATTCAGCCCATATACACGCCCTGTTAATTCACGTGCCAGTTGCCATGCCTCAATATTTTCAAACCGTTCAATTTTCATCGCTCTCTAACCTTGAATTCTGAACCCTGAACCCTGAACCTATAAACGGTCACACATTATTCAGAAGACCGCCAGGGAGATAACATATACGCTGTACGACAGAAGCAGGGCTGCTCCCTCCCATCGAGTCACTTTCATCCCAATCCTCATAACAGGCAATAGGACCAGGCTGAAGGCCACCATTACGGGGAAATCCCTGTGGAGCAGGTCCGGGTTGATATCAATTGGAGTAATACAAGCAGTGACGCCAAGTACGGCACACAGGTTAGACAGATTGCTTCCTATTACATTTCCCAGGATCAGGTCTGTCTGGCCCTTACGGGCCGCTGCCACTGTTGTGGCAAGTTCAGGCAGGGATGTGCCTATAGCTGTCAGAATCAGGCCGACAATGAGTTCAGGTATACCCAGATATACCGCAATATTTTCAGCCCCCCAAACCAGTGATTTGGAACCGATAACCAGCCCCGCCAGCCCGGCTATAACCAGTACAAGGTCAAACCAAAAGGAACCCTTGCGGTTGAGAGACTTGTCGAATTCTACTTGGTGTATATAGGGTTTTTTTTGGCTGTGACGATACAGTATCACACAATAGGTTGTAAAGGTGATGAGTAATATCAGGCCTGCCGGGCGCCCAAGATGGCCCATTGTTGCAAATGCCCAGAGAGCCATGCTTACCACTATTAATAAGGGTATCTCTATTCTGAGCATCCTCAGACGGACAGGCAGGGGAGTGAGCAAGGCCCCAAGCCCCAGGATCAGTCCTGTGTTGGCTATATTGCTCCCCAAGATGTTTCCCATGGTGATATCAGGCTGGCCGGAAAGGGCTGCTGACAATGCCACGCCCATCTCCGGAGCCGAAGTGCCAAAGGCTACAATGGTGAGGCCGATTACAATGGGACTGATTTTCCAAAGGCGAGCCATGCGTATGGCTCCTCTAATAAGAGCTTCAGCCCCGCCGGAGAGAATAATCAGCCCCAGTATAAAAGCTACGGTAGGTAGTATCCAGGACGGCATGAATGTTTAGGAATAGGCTATGGTTTTTCTTCAAGCATGGCGGAAATGCTATCCCGCACTTCTTTTGTCACAATATCTTTGGGGATAGGGCCGTCCGGGCCCACAGTCTGAACAGGGAGGCCGAAGGTCACCTTGATCCGGCCTGAGCGTATCCTGATGCTCCCTTTGGGAAGCACATTGTGGCTGCCGCTTATGGCTACAGGCACTATAGGGCATCCGGCCTTAATTGCAATCAGTATTCCCCCCACCTTAAAGGGCATCAATCGGCCGTCAGGGCTGCGGGTACCCTCCGGGAAGATGACTATAGGTGTGCCTTTTTTTAATCTCTCAGCAGCTTTTTGTACGCTACGCAAGGCAGCCTTACCACCGGACCTGTCAATAGGTATATAACCTGCGTGATGCAGAGCAAAGCCAAACAGGGGTATCTTGAAGAGTTCTTTTTTGACTACAAAACGGAATTGTACAGGCAAGGCCTCATGCACTATAGGTATGTCAAGTTGGCTTGCATGGTTGCAGGCGAATATCACAGGTTTTCCTTTAGGTATATGCCCGTGGCCTTGTACCTCTATCTTGACACCGGACGTCCTAATGATAATTCTTGCCCAGAGCCTTCCAAGTCTGTGGATCCAGTTCCCGGAATCATCGACAATGCCTGCTACCAGGACAGCAGGAAAGAGGAACATAAAGGCCAATACAACTACAATGGGAGTTAAACTAGCTCTCATAATTTCTCGAATTAACAGCTATGGACCCGTATCTGAGCGCGAATTCCAACGACTTATTTCTTTACGGGTCCTATGGAATTAACATTGGTTTAATATGTAATCTCCGCCTTATGATGTGGCCTGCAAGGTCAAAAACTTTGGTGGAACGGTCTATGATTACCGAGTCTGCACTTGCCTTAATACCTTCAAGCGCCAGAAGGGATGATTCAGGTCTTGCGGCTGTAGTGACATCCCCTTTGATTTTTGCGTGTTTCATCCATTGTCTGATTCTTGCCGCAAGCTCCCCGCTCTTGGGAAGAGGGGCATCAAGAAGCACTGTAACATGGCAAGGCGGATAGTCTGAAAGGAGTCCTTCCACAAGGGTCCAGGCGGCCTTTGTACGATCTGTGGGCCTGAATCTGCGAAATATGCGGCTGATGTCCCGGACGAAATTGTCATCTGCCAGAAGTACTGACCTGCCCCTTATGGCACTTTCAACAGTTATAAGTACGTTGTGGCCGTCTATGATCAATTTTTCCCCTTTGATTGCCCCCACGCGCACCATCTTAGCACACCGTGCCATACTCTGCTCTTTGGTGAAGACCCCGCGATAAAGCAGGTCCCGTTCTCCTTGATGGAGCTGGAAGTGGTTTCCTACAAATAAAAGGGCTGACTTCCTCGGGTATCCGCGACTCAGAAGGAACCGGAAATCCCGGGCCGCGGGTCTCAGAAGGTCTTTTCTAAGGGCATGAACTCTCATAATTTCCGAGGTAGTGCTTGCTTGGCCATCCTGCAGACATTATTATTTTGTTGTTATGAAGATACTAATCTATCCACATGAGATATTAAGGCAAGAGGCCCGACCTGTTGAGAGGATAGACGGGGAATTCCAGGGCCTGATCGACCGGATGCTGGAAATGATGTACAAGGCCAAAGGGGTGGGCCTTGCAGCAAACCAGATAGGTGAACTCAAGCAACTGGTGATCATGGATGTAACTCCTTCTGAAGAGGGCCCAAATCCTATAGTATTAATCAATCCTCGTATCACAGAATTGGAAGGAGAGGAAGTGGGTGAAGAGGGTTGTCTGAGCGTTCCAAACTATGTAGCCCCTGTAAAACGGGCTCTCAGATTGCATCTGACGGGGTATGACCGGAACGAAAAGGAAGTCAGGATAGAGGCCGAAGGACTCCTTGCCCGGTGTATACAGCATGAATTGGATCACCTGAAGGGTATATGTTTTGTTGACCGCTTGAATCCTGTAAGAAAGGTCCTTTTTAGGAAGAAATGGCCAAAGATTCGCCCCAAAGAGGAGTAGCCAACTCGATTGGAAATACTGATAATTGAGGAATTGCAAAATAAAACCATATTCAGGCTTTCGTGTCTTCGTATTTTCGTGCTTTCGTGATCAATTTTTTTGGCGTCCTTCATTTTGTAGTTTACAGTTTTCGGGGTTCTTTAGTCATCCATCTTGAATATCGAACCGCAGAACAAGGAACCGCAGAAATTCCGAAGTATTATTCCGACATTCGACATTTCTTGTTCGATATTCTGCGGTTCAAAAAATAAAAAGTGTAAACTACTTTTGACTTGTTATGAAGGATGGCCTTTTTTGATTATAATTCCTCAATTCCTAAATCCCTCAATTTTGCAATGAAATTCGTCCGGAGGTCCGTTGGAGTCATGAATTCGTATAAAATTGTATTTATGGGTACTCCTGAATTTGCAGTTCCAGTGCTGAAGGCCTTAATGGAAGGTCCGAATAAGGTGGTGGCTGTAGTAACCCAGCCTGATAGGCCCAAGGGGCGTGGCAGGAAGTTGAAGCCCTCTCCAATAAAGGTTTTGGCAGAAAAGGCGGGAATTGCCGTGCTCCAGCCCGAGAAGGCCCGCTCCCCGGAGTTCCTGAGTCAGGTACGGGACCTTGCCCCGGACCTTCTGGTTGTTGCTGCCTACGGCCAGATACTTCCTCAGGAACTGCTTGATATTCCGCGAATAATGCCTATCAACGTCCATGGGTCCCTGCTCCCTGAGTATCGGGGGGCAGCGCCGATACAGTGGGCCATTATACAAGGGGATACTGAGACCGGCATAACCATTATGGAGATGGATGCCGGAATGGACACAGGTCCCATGCTCCTTCAGGAAGCCCTGACCATCGGGCTGGAGGAGACCTTTGGTGAGCTATATGAACGTATGGCAGGGCTGGGGGCCAGGCTTCTTGTTCAGGCACTGGATGAACTGCACAAGGGCACTTTAAAACCGAAATCCCAGCCAGAAGAGGGTATAACCTATGCCCCTCCCATCAAGCCGGAGATGGCAAGGCTTGACTGGTCTCAATCTGCAAGGCGTATTTCATGTATGGTCCGGGCCCTTGATCCGAGACCAGGGGCCTATGCCTTTTGGAATGGTCAGCGTCTTCGTGTCTATATGCCTTTTGTGATAGACGTGGATGCCATGGATATGGAGCCCGGTACGGTCTGTCGTGTTGGAGAAGACGGCGTGGTGATTGCCACAGGAAAAGGCTGCCTGGGTATCAGAGAGCTTCAGTGGCCGGGGAAGAGGCGTATGCCCTGCGCAGAATTCTTGAGGGGCAGGCCGATTCCTGTTGGTGCAAGGTTTGAATCTTAGGAAGACCCGCTCCTGTTTGAGATTTTATTTGGTTGTCCAGTTGCGATAGATTGCATATAAAGTGTCGTCCATGTTGTCCGAAGATTACAAAATGGAATAAGAAGAAATGTGGATAATTGACATCAGACATTGGCTTAATGAACAGAAGGACGGACCGGCTGTGCCTGAGCTGAAACTGAAAGTAAAGAAACTGGCGGAGATCATAACCTATGCGACGTTATGTGACCGTGGTCTGGACACTGGAAAAGCGCCGAGATGCTGGCGGCGGCCAAAAAGAAAACCCTGTAAAGGCATTTTGCACTTGATAACCTGCACCCGTTTTCGCAGATGAAGACGGAGTTGATATGGGAAGGGAAGTACGATGAGTACGGCATCCGGCGGACCAATGTAATACAATCGGAATAATGGATAACAAATTCCCCAAAATTCTACATACAGAATTTTTTGAAAGTTTACCATGAAGAATATCAAAGACCTGCCTGCTCATAATCGCCCCAGGGAAAAACTTAAGGAAAGGGGCGCATCCGCCTTAACTGATGAGGAACTGGTGGCCGCAATTCTGGGGAGAGGTGTAAAAGGCCAGGATCTCAGAACGATATCCCGCAGTGTTGCTAAACTGATCCGCAACCACAGGGCAAATCTCACTATTGAACACCTCACGGCGGTGCGTGGAATGGGCCTGGCAAAGGCAGCCCAAATCCTATCGGCTTTTGAACTGGCAAGACGGTATCTGATTAAGGATGCTGTAAAGGTAACAGGAGCCCAGGATGTGGTGCCGCTTTTGGCTGATATTGCCGATAAAAAGCAAGAGCATTTTGTTTGCATTTCCCTTAATGGTGCCCATGAAGTGATTGAAAAGAGGATTGTCACGATTGGGCTGGTTGACCGTAGTCCGGTTCATCCACGTGAAGTCTATGCGGATGTCATATCAGATAGGGCCGCGGCTGTCATTTTTGCTCACAATCATCCTTCCGGCGGCCTCAAACCGAGCAACAGCGATTTGAAAATACATGAACAATTGACAGAGGCAGGGAAGATACTTGGTATTAGAGTCCTCGATCATATTATTGTGACAAAAAAGGGATACTTCAGCTTTCAGGAAGCAGGGTTGATTTGATGAGAATTGGGGAGGAGCGTTGTGCTCGTAAAATTATAACTTTGTCACTTTGCCACATAGAAAACCTTTCGTCGACCTCGCCGAGGCACCGAGCAAGGAGCTGGATGCTTTGAAGGAGCGGGCCGTAAAGAGCGGCCTGGACAACAAGAATCATGTCAGGGGGATAGCATGGAAACAACAGTGATCTATTCAGATGGAGATACGCTAAAAACAGATGTGATCCTGCGTAAATGGCTTGGCAGACAAAGGAAATTCATTGCGATTATAGAAGGTGATAGCCTGATAATCAAAAAGACTCATTCTTTGCTCGATTTTTCTTCCGAACCGGACGAAGACTTCATGTCTGTGGAGGAGATAAACGAAGAAGTCCATAAAGCGAGGAAAGAGAATGAACATAGTCGTTGATACAAACGTGTTGATCTCGGCTATTTTATGGAAAGGACCGCCTTCAGATGCCTTGAAAATCATATTTGAAAAATATTCCCTGGTTCAAAGTCAATCAACCTTAAAAGAATTTGAAAAGGTTATAAAGCGAGAAAAATTTGCAAGAATTCTTGAAAAGCGGGATTTGACGATAGAGACAGTTATTGAGACCTTGATTACGCAAAGCAGGCTTTATGATGTTTCAAAAAAAGCTGAGTCAACGGCAAGAGAAGTTAAAATAGAGGATGTGGATGATCTAATATTTATTGAACTCGCTTTGGAGGCCAGTGCAAAATTTGTCGTGTCAGGAGATAAGCATCTTCTTGAACTTGACGAGGTTGAAAATATCAGAATCTTAAGTGTGGCTGAGTTCCTTAGACTTGGTCATGAAGAAGACTAGGCGAAGAGTTATCGCCACCCGCCGGCTTGCTGCTTCAGTCCTCCTGAAGTGGGAAGGCCTTTCACAATCTAGGCGTATGCCTCTGGCGCAACTAACAGAGGATTTCCTTGAGAATACAGGTCCCTGGTCTGCCAGGGATAGAGCCCTTGTTCGTGAGTTGGTCTTCGGAGTGGTGAGATGGTTAGTACTTCTGGATCGGCACATAGACTTCCAGCTTACCTCCGGAAAGAAGAGACTTTCAAGCATAGTCAGGTCACATTTGAGAATTGGGGTCTTTCAGATCCTGTTTCTTGACCGCATTCCATTTTCAGCCGCAGTGAATGAGGCTGTTAAAGGTGTGAAGTCATCCAATCATGCATGGGCCTCTGGTCTGGTGAATGCCGTTCTTCGCCGGGTGGCTGAAAGGCGAGAGTCCCTTGGGCCGGACATGGCCCGAAGGTGTGAGGACACTGTGGGCCTTGATGCGGTTGAAAGGCTTGCCATTGAGACATCTCACCCGCGTTGGATGGTCAATAGATGGGTGGGGAGATATGGACTTGAAGAAGCACGGTCACTGTGTAGAGCCAATAACATAAAGGCCCCGCTGACTCTCAGAGTAAATACCCTGACCATAACAAGGGAAAAAGTCCTTAATAACCTGGCAGGTCATGGAATAGATGCCGTTCCGGGTCGCTATGCGCCTGAAGCTGTAATGATTCGTGGTTATTCCGGGTCTCCTGTGACAATCCCCGGTTTCAAGCAAGGGTGGTTTCAGGTACAGGACGAGGCGGCACAACTGGTCTCGTACTGTTTGGCCCCAATGCCCGGGGAAATCATACTCGATGCCTGCGCAGGGCCTGGTGGTAAGACGACCCATATTGCACAGTTGATAGGAGATCAAGGAGTTGTCGAGGCCACAGACAGGAATGATGCCCGCCTGGAACTTCTCAAGGAAAATCAGGAAAGACTGGGGATAAAGTGCATTTCCTGTATTCCTTTTGAATCGTTTAATGCAAGACTTCCCGAGCTTGAGGGCAGATATCACCGTATCCTCGTTGACGCTCCCTGCTCAGGCCTTGGTGTCATAAGACGGCACCCTGACATCAAGTGGAATCGCACCCAGGCTTCGCTGTTGGAATTGGCTTCTCAACAAAGGTCTTTGCTCAATGGCCTGGCTCCTTTAATCAGACCCGGAGGAACCATGGTCTATGCAACCTGCACCCTGGAGCCTGAGGAGACCAGGGAAGTAGTGGAGGATTTCCTTTCCGGCCATCCTGGATGGGACCTTATTCCGGCGGAAAAGGTGCTTCCCGCAGCAGCGAGGAGCTTTGTAGATAGGGATGGGTTTCTCTTAACAGTTCCGGAATCCCAGGGACCTGATGGGTTTTTTGCGGCAGTGCTTAAGTCTCCGTAACTGAGGCCAGCTGTTGCTACAAATAATGCATTGTACATGATACCTGTTTTTTGATAGAATCAAACCGCTAAGTTACTATTGATATTCTGGAAGAGGCACTTTCCGTATTACGGACAGGACCTGAGGAATTTGCCCACGAGATGCATCTGACGGCGACAGTTAAATGGTATGAATTAGGTAAAATCTCTCAATCCAAGGCTGCTGAAATGGCAGGGATCAGCTGTAGTGAATTTGTAGTAAATTTATAGACGTGCTTTGCCGATTTCAGGTTTCCTTGTTTCAGGTAATCCGTGAAGAGTTGGAGAGGGAGATTAGCCGTGAATAGAACAAGGAGGAAAGAGATGATTCAACCCCTTATCATAGATATGGATGATGAAGTCCTTCTTGGCATGAATAAAAACCCGGAAGAGATGGCTAGGGAAATACGCCTTGCAGCGGCGGTGAAATGGTATGAACTCGGTACGATCAGCCAGGGAAAGGCAGCCCAGATGGCAGGATTAAGTAGGGCGGAATTCATTACTGCTTTGTCTCGGTTTGGAGTGTCTCCCATGCAGGAGACGGCTGAAGAAATTCTGAACGCTGTGACGGATTCTAGAAAATGACACGTCGGCACTCAGGACAATCGGGGCACTGTGGTCATGCCACGAACAGGATTTTTTTATACAATTACAGACAATTACTTCACCATCTCCATGGTCCTTATAAACCCTTCTCTTGACCGTTCAATGACCTCGTCGTCCACGCAAAAGGCTATGCGAAAGTGTCCGGGTGCGCCAAAGCCCGTGCCTGGTACTGTCAGTATGCGCTCTTTCTGCAGCATGCGGACAAACTTCGTGTCGTCGGGAATTGGAGCGCGGGGGAAGAAATAAAAGGCACCCTGGGGCACAGTGAATGCGTAGCCGGCCTCTTTTAAGATCTCTGTCAGACGGTCTCTGCGCCTTTGGTATACTCCGGTGTCAACGCCGGCATCGAGCACTTTTCCTACCACTCTCTGCATCAGGGCCGGTGCGTTAACAAAGCCAAGAATGCGGTTTGCCAGGGTAAGTGCCCCCAATAAACCGTCCCTTTGGGATGTCTCCGGGTGGACTGCAATATAGCCTATACGTTCACCTGGAATGGAGAGGTCCTTGGAAAAAGAGGTGGTCACTATACTGTTCGGGTAAAATTTGAGGATCGGAGGTACAGTGGAGCCGGTGAACACCAGCCTGCGATAGGGTTCATCTGAGATTAAAAATATGGGGTGGTTAAAATAATCACTTGCTCGCGCGAGCAGCTTTGCCAGGGCCGCAAGCTCTTTTTTGCTGTAAATTATTCCGGATGGGTTGTTGGGGGAGTTTAACAGCACTGCCTTTGTCCTATTGTTTATGGCGTTTTCAATAGCCTTGATGTCCAGGGAAAAATCAGGTTTTGACTTCACCGGGACCAGCTTGCCATTGTGATTGTCAACATAAAAACCGTATTCTACAAAGTATGGCTTTGGTACGATTATTTCTTCATTTGGGTTTAAGAGGGATTTGAAAATGATGTTGAGCCCGCCTGCTGCGCCACAGGTCATGATAATTTCTTCTGGGCCTAACTCCACCTGCTGGTCTCTGCTTGCCTGTGCGGCAATCCTTGACCTCACATCGAGAAGACCTGCGTTTGGCATATATGAATGGACGCCCGGAGATCGGTCAGCCGCAACAGTCTCAAGTATTTTTTGAAAAGACTCAGGTGGAGGAAGGTCAGGATTGCCAAGGCTGAAGTCACATACTTTGTCAGCACCAAATTTGGCCTTAAGGCAGGCACCTTCCTCGAACATCTTCCGAATCCAGGAGGCGCTTTCCATAAAGTCCAGCATCTTTTTGGCCACTGTACTGGTGGATGACTGGCTCATTTTTCTGTCTTTTCCCTTGGTGTCATATCTGTGTTTACGAACAATTATTCAGGAGATTTTTTTCTTGCCTCAGATAGAATATAGTTTCCATTTCGGAAATGAGCAATTAATAATAGGGTAAAGTAAATTCAGGGATTCCTCAGAAGCGCATTCACATGTTGGGGGACCTAGAATTTAGTAATGAACATCGAACATCGAACGTCCAACATCGAATGTTGAATGGGAAAAGACGAAGAAACAGAAATAGCTGTTGAATGTTCGGTATTGGGTGTTTGTTTTTTATTCGATGTTGGACGTTCGATGTTCATTTTTCAAAACAACTACGTATGGATTCCCTCCCCCAACGTGTGAATGCGCCCATTGTTCAGAAGCATGCCTTGGCATATACAGGAGGTCTTTTTGTAATGCATGATATGAAGATACAGATTGCGCCCTCGATATTGTCTGCAGATTTTGGCCGATTGGCAGAAGAAGTCCGGTCAGTAGAAATGGCTGGAGCAGACGTGATTCATGTGGACGTCATGGACGGTCATTTTGTCCCCAATATTACCATAGGACCTATGGTAGTGAAGGCCCTGCGTTCGGTAACGAAGTTGCCGCTGGACGTGCATCTTATGATCGAATTTCCTGATCGCTATATAGAAGCCTTTGCCCGGGCCGGTGCTTCATGGCTTACTGTGCATGTTGAGGCCTGCACACACATCCACAGGACCATCAATGCCATAAAGGCCTATGGGATCAAGGCAGGGGCCGTGCTGAATCCTGCGACACCGCCATCGACCCTTGAATATATTCTGGCAGACCTGGATCTGGTACTTGTGATGAGTGTGAATCCAGGCTTTGGTGGTCAGCATTTTATCCCCTCGTCCCTTGATAAGATCAGGCATCTGCGAAAACTCCTGGCGAGTTTGGATCACTATGTGCCTATTGAAGTGGATGGGGGCGTAAATTCGCAGACCATAGAGGCTGTGGTGTCAGCCGGCGCTGATATCTGTGTGGCCGGATCGGCGATTTTCGGTGCTCGCGACTATGCGGTGACTATAGAAAAATTAAAGAAGCTTGGACAGAAAGGGCTTGATGGGCGTGGTGGCTCTATTTTATGATTTTCTATCAGGAGTCAAAAAAATAGGGGAGCACTAGCTCCCCTATTTTTTTTCTTAGGTTTCGAGTATGTTAGCAGCCCTCGATAGCCTTTTTCTTTGTCTTGACTGTTACTGCTTCGCCGGCCTTAAGGTCGCATTTGCCATCGATCGTGATGACTATCTTTCCTTCTTCGACCGACTCGACTGAGCCTTTGCATTTTGCTGCCATGCTGACGCCTGCCATGCTCAATGAGAAAAGAATAGCCAAAGCCACTGATGTAATTTTTCTGCGCATAATTCCCCCCTTGTTTAATTAGGTTGTTTCAAGTAAAAATTTACCTTGAATAACAATACAGGATAATTGTACCTTTTTACCAGTTCATGTCACTATACGAAAATGTGGTCTTGTGTCAAGCTGTTTTGCCGATAGATAACTATAAAAATGGTTGCAAAGTCCTGGATCTTGTTCTAGAGCAGCGTAGCCGAACTTTGAAGCAATCACGGGAAGCCCTTTTGCGGGACAGCCAATGTTGGCAATAGGTGGATATAAAGAAATTTTACTAAGAATTTTTTTGGAGTTGAGGCGCAAGATTTCCGATAAATATATAAGGAGTCTCTTGCAAGATTCAAGATTTTATTCGAGCGCATAGGCAGGCTGAGAACTTTAGTTCACTTGAGGCACTTTTCCGGCTTGTCCGAGTTAGGTAGTAAACAAAAGTCTTCAAAAGAATGTGCAGGGTTAGGTAATGAACGAATTAATGACGGCATCTTACGAAAAAGACCGGGATTATGTCTCTTACGACATGAGTTTGCCCCGGAGTCGTGGCCGATTCGGGCCCTTGTTGGACCTGGCGGTAAAGCTTAATTCTGCTTTTTTGATGGCACATGACCTTGATGAAATCCTTCAGGCCGTTCTGGTTGGAGTCACTGTTGGAGAGGGTCTGGGTTTTAACAGGGCATTTCTATTTCAACTGGATACTGAAAAAAAGTACCTGGAAGGCAAGTTGGCAATTGGCCCGGCAAGTCCTGAAGATGCCGGGCGGATATGGGCCGAGATATCTAAAAAGCAGCTTTCCCTTTTTGAAATCCTGGATGATGTTAAAGAGGCATTTTATAATGGGGTCCAGCCGCTCAATCAACTTGTAAGACAGATAAAGGTCCCGCTTTCAGAAAAAGACCACATATTGGTAAGGGCAGTGAATGAGAGACGTGCTTTTTGGGTTGGCGACAAGAGCGAAAATGGTTCTGTTGCTCCGGAGGATCTGGTGGAGATTCTGGGCGCGGGTGAGTTTGCAGTTGCCCCACTTTTTGCTCAAGAAGATGCCTATGGCGTAATACTTGCTGACAATTTTGTTACCGGACGGCCCATAGACCAGGGAGATGTTGATGCCCTCCAGCTCTTTGCAGGTCTTGCTTCCATAGCAGTAGGCAAAACACGTATGTGTGAGATGCTGGAGGAGAGGGTCCAGGCGCTGAGGACCCTGAATGAAGAAGTGGAGCGGAACAAGGACCAACTGGTTGAGGCGGAAAGGTATGCTGCTCTGGGGAGGATGGCTGACCAATTACTTCATGAAATACGAAATCCCCTTTCAACAATAGGGGGCATGGCCAGAATCCTTAAAAGAAAACTCAAGGACTCTGAATTAATTAATTATGCCGAGACCATGGTCAGAGAAAGTGAGCGTGTGGAAAAGACCCTGGCCGCGATTTTCGATTTTGCTAAGGTCCCTGAGTTGAATCAGGAACTGGTTAGGGTTTGCGATCTGATAAAGGCCTCTCTGGCCCTTTTACAGTCAGAATTGGATAGACACAACATAACATTGAATGTTGATTTTCCTGATCTTGAGCCGGTGCTTTTTCTTGACCGCATATACATCCAGCAGGCCTTTTTAAGCATACTTAAGAATGCTGTGGAGGCCATGCCGGACGGCGGAATGCTGACAGTTTCAGTGTCCGTACCTGAAGGAAATGTTGAGATTCAGATAACAGATACAGGACTTGGAATGGCCAAAGGGCACCTGAACAAGGCAGATGAGCCTTTCTTTACCACCAAGACCCACGGCCTGGGCCTGGGTCTGAGCTTGGCAAAGCGGGTAATTGAGTTACATGGCGGGTTTATGTGTCTGATCAGAAACAAGCTTGGGGGTACAAACGTAAGTATTACCCTTCCTGATGTGAGTGCTTAAGTCAGAGATTGCCATGAATGCTTTTCCCGGTCCGGACTTCATAGATACACACGCTCATCTTGACATTCCACCATTGGCTGAGGACCAATCCGGGGTAATCAGCAGGGCGGAGAAGGCCGGGGTTTGCCAGATCATTACTATAGGAATAGATCTGGCGAGTTCAAAAAAGAGTCTTGAGCTGGCAGAGCAATTTCCTCAGGTTTATGCTGCAGTAGGCATTCATCCCCACGATGCAAAAGGGGCTTCAGAGGAGGTATATAAGGAGCTTCTGGAGCTTGCCGTTATTCCGAATGTGGTTGCCTGGGGTGAAATAGGGCTTGATTTTGTCAAGGAATATTCACCCAGGGACATTCAGCGCAAGGTCTTTCGCCAACAGATCCAGATGGCCGGACAGGTTGATCTGCCTATTATAATTCACAACAGGGATGCACATGTAGAGACGGTTGAAATGTTGAGAGAAGAGGCCGCTGGGACCTTAAGGGGTGTAATGCATTGCTTTTCCGGTGATGTAAAAGTGGCAAAGCAGGTCCTGGATCTGGGCTTTTTCATATCCGTAACCGGTGTTGTCACTTTTCCCAAGGCAGAAGTCGTTAAAGAGGTTGTGCGCTATGTACCATTAGAGCGCCTGCTCATCGAGACCGACTCTCCGTTTTTGAGTCCGGTCCCATACCGCGGCAAGCCGAATGAGCCGGCCCGGGTCGTCCATGTCGCAGAGGAGATTGCCAGGATCAAAGAGGTGCCTTTAGAGGAGGTCGCCCGATGTACAAGCGCCAATGCCAGGGACCTTTTCAGACTACCTGCGCCCTAGTTCTTGCTTCCGGTTCACCCAGAAGACAGCGACTTTTGTCCGGGCTGGGTCTGGATTTCGTAGTCCGGCCCAGTGAGTCTCAAGAAACAGTCCCAAGACCCGGAGAGTCTCCACTGGAATATGCAAAATTGAATTCCAGGCTAAAGACCCTGGATGTTGCCCGAAGATATCCTCAAGCCGTGAGCCTGGGTGCAGATACCATTGTAGTGCTGGATGGGGAAATACTTGGAAAGCCCAGAGACGAAAACGACGCCTTTCATATGTTGAGCCGGCTGGTTGGACGATCGCATGAAGTAATAACATCATGTTGTATGGTGTGGTCGGAAAAGCAGATCACGGTTGAGTTTTCAGCCAGCAGTTTTGTATGGCTGGCTGAACAGGACCCCGGTGTCTTAAGGGCCTATGTGGCAACCGGAGAGCCCCTGGACAAGGCTGGAAGTTATGCCGTCCAGGGTATCGGGGCATTTATGGTGGAGCGGATCGAAGGTTCGTATTCAAACGTAGTCGGACTTCCCGTAGATAAGGTAATCAAGTATCTTATGGAGCTGGAGGTCTTAAAGTTAAGAGGCCGCTATGGAAATCGCGGTAGTTCATCGAACCGAAAATGAACGCCAATAAACACGAATATTTTTTTACTACGAACCACGAACTATCAACTACGAACTATCAACGTAGTATGGCAGAATAACGGAAATTTAATTGAGCATATGATCCCGCAAAACTTACAAAAGCTGAAGTCCCGGATAGCCGAGGCCGCACAAAGGAGCGGCAGGCGTCCGGAAGATATACGCCTGCTCGCTGTTACCAAGACAGTGCCTATGGACAGAATACGTAAGGCCATATCCTCAGGCCAAAGGCTTTTTGGGGAGAACTATGTGCAGGAGGCAGTAAAAAAGCTTGAGTCCCTGGGGGACCTTTATCATAAGACCACCTGGCACTTCATAGGGCACTTACAGAGAAATAAGGCCAAGCTGGCAGTGCAGTTGTTTGATTGTATAGAAACTGTGGATAATCTGAAGCTGGCCCGTGCCCTTGATCGCCACGCAAAGGCAGCAGGAAAAAGATTGTCTGTGTACGTCCAGGTAAACGTGGCACAAGATCCGAAAAAATCAGGTCTTTCTCCGGAAGAGCTTCCAATTTTTCTCACAGAGGCTGCAGAACTGTCCGGTATTGATATCTGCGGTCTTATGACCATGCCTCCATGGGAACCGGAACCGGAGTCATTAAGGCCGTGGTTTAGGGCCCTTCGTGACTTGAGGGATGAGATGAATGCCGGGTTGGGGCATAGTCCGGGGCTCAAGGAATTGTCTATGGGAATGTCTCATGATTTTGAAACAGCAATAGAAGAGGGGGCCACTGTGGTGCGTATCGGGACCGCATTATTCGGCCGGAGAGAGTGTTCAATAGGCAAAAGAGATGTTTGATATATTTATCAGGACACATTTTTCAGCCGCCCATTACCTCCGAAACTATCCCGGAAACTGTGAACATCTTCACGGCCACAACTGGGATGTAGAGGTCGTGGTCAGGGCTGAAAAGCTGGATAAAATAGACGTGGGTATTGATTTCCGGGACCTTAAAAAGGCCGTGGCCGGAGTATTGTCTGAACTGGACCATACCAATTTAAACGATCATCCCCGGTTCAAGGACAAAAATCCCTCATCAGAAAGGCTGGCGGAGTATATCTACAGCCGTGTTAAGGAAGATCTCAAGCCTTTTAGCGAGATAGAGCTGGCAAGAGTCACTGTCTGCGAGACATCCAAAACCGGAGTCACGTATTGGGAGGACTCGGTGTCTGAACGGAAAGGCCATTCAGACACAATTTTGAATTCTAAATTCTAAATTTTGAATAAAAAAAGGGCATCTTTTATTTTGTAGTTTACAGTTTTCGAGGTTGGTTCTTTAGTCATCCATGTTGAATATCGAACCGCAGAACAAGGAACCGCAGAATTACGAAGTATTATTTCGACATTTGACATTTCTTGTTCGATATTCTGCGGTTCAAAAAATAAAAAGTGTAAACTACTTTTGGCTTGCTATGAAGGATGCAAAAAAAAGAACTAATCTTAAGTGTTAATTGTCCCTGAACTAAATTGAGAAAATTAAATCAACAATCAACAATCAACAATCATCAATCCCCAACTCTCTCAGTTTCCGAGACCTTTGTGAGCCTTCAGGGAGAGGGTGCATGGGCCGGATGGCCCTGTTTTTTTATTCGTCTGTCAGGCTGTAATCTCAGGTGCACCTATTGTGATACACGATATGCCTATAATGAGGGAGAAAAGAGGGATGTTCCGGGTCTTGTTAAGGAATGGAGGCAGAGCCGGATTGGCCTTGTGCAGGTTACCGGAGGAGAACCCCTTTTGCAGGCAGAAACGCTCATATTGCTTGAGGTCCTGCTGAATGAAGGGGCCGGTGTACTTCTGGAGACCAACGGAAGTTTGGCCCTTGGGAATGTCCCCAGGGGGGTTATCAAAATAGTTGATCGAAAGACCCCTGGGAGCGGTATGGAAAAGTTTTTTCTTAAAGAGAACCTTTGTTGGCTGAATCAAGGGGATCAACTCAAGTTTGTGATAACGGACAGGGAGGATTATGAGTGGGCAAGGGAAGAGGTTATCAGACTGTGCCTTTTATGTTATACAGAGGTCCTGTTTTCTCCCGCATGGGGAGGGCCGGTCCCTTTTCAGTTGGCTGAATGGATTATAGCAGACAGGCTTTCTGTGAGGTTCCAGATCCAGTTGCATAAAATCCTTTGGGGAGAAAAAAGGGGTACTTGATTGGTAAAAGGCGTTGACAGGATTATTTAAATAATGTAAAAGCAGTTTGAAGTAAATTCTGAATGGGGGTTCATTCGGTCTAAGCTCCTATTTTTATTAGATGTTGGGCCTTCGGGGGGAAGGAAATAAGAAAATGATTGATCTTGATTATTCATTCTTTGCACAACTTATCGGGTATTTGATCCTGTTGGTTATCCTGAATGGTATGCTTTACAAGCCTATTCGCAAATTGCTTGCAGAGCGTGCATCCCGGATGGCGTCTATTCAGAGCGACGTTGATAAATATGAGCGCAATGCCGAGCAGCTTCTTAAAGATTTTGATACGAAGTTGGCCGAAGCTCGTTCATCCGGGCAAGGGGCAATGGAGAAGTTGAAGCAGGGGGCCAGGGAGGAAGAGCATCAAATAACTGAGGTCAGCAATAAAGAGGCTGATGCCAGGAAGCAGGAGTTGATGGCTGAACTTACAGCAGAGATCGACGGGGCAAGAAAGGATCTTACGGCAAAAGTTGAGGCTTTTGCTATGGATATTTCGCAGAAGCTTCTGGGGAGGGCTGTATAATGGAGTATACGAGGAAGGGTTGGGCTGGTACTTGGTTTCTGGTCGTGGCTTTTTCTTTTGTGGCCCTTTTGGTAATCACGGGAGGTTGGGCAGGGGCTGCTGACGAAGGGGCAGTGCACGATACTCCGGGTGTTGAAGCAGTCCATGATGCTGCCACAGGAGAAGGTCATGAGATAGCATCCCACGGTGAAGAGGGTGCCGCTGGGCACGGAGAAGGTCATGGAGAACATCACGGGCTGAGTCATGACAAGATAATGAATTTTGTGTGGCATTGCCTTAACTTTTCCATTCTTGCTTTTTTTCTTGTAAAATTCCTGCGCAAGCCAATTACAGGTGCCCTTAAAGGCAGGACTGAATCAATACGGGCTGCATTTGAAGAGCTGGAGGCCAAGCGGGCTGACGCAGAGCGCAAGTATGCAGAGTATGAGGTCAAGCTTTCCACTATGGATGAACAGGCTGAGCGCATACTGAAAAGTTTCACTGAGCAAGGGGAGTCAGAGAAAGAAAAGATTATAGCCCAGGCCCATGAGGCTGCAGAGCGCATCAAGGCCCAGGCGGAATTTTATGTGCAGCAGGAGCTTGCCAAGGCAAAGACCGAGCTGCAGACCGAAGTGGCTGAGATGGCCGTCAAGATGGCGGAGGATCTAATTCGCAAGAACCTGAATGAGGAGGATCATCATCGTCTCATCAGTGAATATCTTGAAAGGGTGGTGCAGAAAAATTGACCAATACAGTCATAGCTAAAAGGTATGCTAAGGCCCTCTTTGCCGTTGCCAAAGAGGATGGGAAGTTAGAGGCCTATGGTGAGGCGCTGAAGGATATAGACGCCTTTTTGGAAGGAAGTCCTGATGTAGAGGCCGCCCTTGTCAATCCGGTGTTTCCGGCTGACATTAAACGCACAGTCCTGGAGGAGATTATCAAGGCATCAGGTGTGGAAGATGCCCTTGCAATTTTCCTGCGGCTTTTGGTGGAGCGCGGCAGAATGCAGTACTTCAGGATGATTGTGAGCTGCTTCCAGGAGTTCATGGACGAAGAGACCGGGGTGGTCCGGGCGGTGGTCCGGTCTGCGGTTCCTCTGCCTGAAGACCTCCAGAAGCAGTTTAAAGAGATCCTGAAAAAGGCTACCGGAAAGCAGGTGACTTTAGAGATAGAGGAAGATCCCGCTATAATCGGCGGAATAGTTGCTCATATAGGTGATATGGTTTGGGATGGCAGCATTAAGAGCCAGCTACAAAGTATCAGAGAATCCATAGGAAGGGGTGAGCTGGGATAATGGCACAGATAAAAGCGCAAGAAATTAGTGACATCATAAAGAAGCAGATTCAGGACTACGAAAAGACGATTGACCTAGCCGAGACAGGTACTGTCCTGTCGGTCGGTGATAATGTGGCCCGTGTCTACGGCGTACGCAACTGTATGGCCATGGAGCTTTTGGAGTTTCCAGGCGGCATTATGGGTATTGCCCTGAACCTTGAAGAGGACAATGTCGGTGTCGCCGTTATGGGTGACGTCAGGGGAATCAAAGAGGGTGACCTGGTTAAGAGGACGGCCAGAATCGCCGAGGTGCCTGTGGGTGAGGCCATGCTGGGCCGTGTTGTAGATGCCCTTGGCGCCCCGATCGACGGACAGGGCCCGATCGACGCAAAAGACTTTAGCCGTGTTGAGGTGAAGGCCCCTGGTGTGATCGACAGGAAAGGCGTTCACGAGCCATGCTATACTGGTCTAAAAGCAGTTGACGCCATGACGCCTGTGGGCAAAGGCCAGCGTGAACTTATTATTGGCGACCGCCAGATTGGGAAGACGGCCATTTGCGTGGACGCAATTATCGCACAGAAAGAAACAGAGGTGTACTGCATATATGTTGCCTGCGGGCAGAAGCAGGCTACGGTGGCCCTGGTTGCCGAGGCCCTGCGCCGTCACGGGGCAATGGAGTATACTACTATCGTCGCTGCAAGCGCCAGTGAGCCTGCATCGCTCCAATATATAGCTGCATTCTCCGGCTGCGCTATGGGCGAATACTTCCGCGACCGGGGGAAACATGCCCTTATTCTCTATGATGACTTGTCAAAGCAGGCGGTATCTTACCGTGAGCTTTCATTGCTGCTGAGGCGTCCTCCGGGACGTGAAGCATATCCTGGTGATATTTTCTATAACCATTCAAGGCTTCTGGAAAGGGCGTCCAAGCAGAACGACGAATTGGGCGCAGGCAGCCTTACGGCCCTGCCTATCATTGAGACCCAGCAGGGTGACGTGTCTGCATATATTCCAACGAACGTTATTTCCATTACGGACGGTCAGGTCTACCTGGAGCCGGCGCTCTTCTTTGCCGGTGTCCGACCGGCCATCAACGTTGGTCTGTCGGTGTCCCGTGTTGGCGGTGCGGCCCAGGTAAAGGCCATGAAGCAGGTCGCAGGTACCCTGAGGCTTGATCTGGCCCAGTACCGTGAGCTGGCGGCATTTGCCCAGTTCGGCAGTGATCTGGACAAGGCCACACAGGCCCAGTTGACACGCGGTGAACGTCTGGTCGAGATCCTGAAGCAGCCACAGTATGTGCCTCTTCCAATGGAAAAACAGGTAACCATCCTCTATGCCGGAACAAAGGGGCACCTGGACGAGCTGCCGGTTAATGTACTTGGAGATTTTGAGAAAGAACTCTATGAATTTGTCAGCAATAAGCATCCTGATATCTTCAGCGACCTCAAGGAGAAGGAAGCTATAGACGACAGTCTTGATAAGAAGATGAGTTCGGCAATCGGTGGTTTTGTCACGGAGTTCAAGGCTAACCGTAATCTTTAAGAAGCGAAGGGGGCTGCTATTAAATGGCGTCACTGAAAGATATACAGCTTAAGATAGTAGGTATAAAAAAGACCGCGCAGATTACCCAGGCCATGAATATGGTGGCTGCGGCGAAACTGCGCGGTGCTCAGCAGCGTATGGAGGACTTCCGTCCTTATGCTGAGAAATTTGCCGGAGTCATGGGGGAGTTGGCAGGTGCGGGTATAAACCCGGATGCCTTTCCGCTCATGGCGGCCAGGCCTGTGAAAAAGGTCATGCTGATACTGGTGACCTCTGACAGGGGGTTGTGCGGGTCCTTTAATGCCAACATTCACAAGGCTGCTGAAAAATTCCTCAAAACCCAGCAGGAAGATGGCCGTGAAGGCTGCCTTGCCTGTGTGGGAAAGAAGGGTAATGCCTATTTTAAGAAGAGCCAGTTTGAGACACTGCACAGCAGTGTGGGCATTATGGACAAGATTCAGATGTTCAACGCAAGGCAGGTGGGCCAGGAGGTCATCAATCTGTTTCTGGAGGAAAGGGTGGATGAGGTCCAGTTGATTTACGGACGTTTTATAAACGTGGCGGTCCAGCGTCCCACCATGAACCGCATCCTGCCGATCAGCACAGAAGGCCTTGAAGAGGCTGAAGGGGAAGGGGCTGAAGGCCCGAAGGCCACATATACTTATGAGCCTGATCCTGAAGAAATACTTAATCAGTTGTTGCCCATGTTCGTGAATGTACAGATTATGCATGCCATGCTGGAAACCGGGGCAAGCGAGCAGGCAGCCCGTATGACCGCAATGGACAATGCTACCCGTGCATGTAAGGATATGATCGATGATCTCACCATGGTTTTCAACAAGGCCAGGCAGAGTGCAATAACCGCGGAGCTTATGGATATCGTTGGCGGAGCCGAGGCCCTCAAGTAAGGGTGAGGGGCCGTTAGAGAAAAATATTCGGCGCCTATTTAAGGCGTCTGGGGAGGTAGGAAGATAAATGGCTAGTGAAACTGCAGCAAATATGGGTAAGATATCTCAGGTCATCGGTGCTGTTGTCGATGTGGAGTTTGAGCCTGGGAAAATACCGGCTATTCTAACCGGTCTTATGCTCACCAATCCAGCCATAAGTGATGAGGAGGAGAACCTGGTTCTTGAGGTTGCCCAGCACCTTGGTGACAACATGGTGCGTACGATTGCTATGGATACCACGGACGGGCTGGTCCGTGCCATGCCGGTGAGGGATACGGGTGATCCCATAAGGATTCCTGTCGGCAAGCCGACTTTGGGCCGGATTATGAATGTGGTAGGCCGGCCGGTCGATGGATTGGGGACAGTTGACGATAGCGTGACGTTACCTATTCACCGTAAATGTCCTGACTTTGTTGAGCAGGACACCACTGTCAATGTCCTTGAGACCGGTGTAAAGGTCATGGATTTGCTGGTCCCCTTCCCCCGTGGCGGCAAGATGGGCCTCTTCGGCGGTGCAGGTGTTGGAAAGACTGTTATCATGATGGAGATGATCCACAATATCGCCATGCATCACGGTGGTATCTCGGTCTTTTGCGGGGCCGGTGAGCGTACCCGTGAAGGAAACGACCTGTATCACGAGATGAAAGATTCAGGGGTCTTGCCCAAGGCCGCGCTGATCTATGGCCAGATGACAGAGCCTCCCGGGGCAAGGGCAAGGATCGGCCTTACCGGGCTTACGGCGGCAGAGTACTTCCGTGACGAGGAAGGCCAGGACGTGCTCTTCTTCATTGATAATATATTCCGGTTCACCCAGGCCGGTTCCGAGGTGTCGGCGCTGCTTGGCCGCATCCCCTCTGCAGTGGGTTATCAGCCCACACTGGCTACAGACCTTGGTGCATTGCAGGAGCGGATCACCTCTACGAACAAGGGTTCCATTACCGCTGTTGAGTGCGTGTATGTGCCGGCTGATGACTTGACTGACCCGGCCCCGGCCACTACTTTTGCTCACCTCGACGGAACAGTGGTCCTTTCGCGGGCGATTACAGAGCTTGGTATCTACCCTGCTGTGGACCCGTTGGACTCCACGTCACGTATTCTCGATCCCAATATCGTAGGTGAGGATCACTATAGAGCGTCAAGAGCGCTTCAGGTGACCCTGCAGAAATACAAAGAGCTTCAGGACATCATCGCAATCCTGGGTATGGATGAGCTCTCAGATGAGGACAAGCTCACAGTACAGAGGGCACGGAGGGCCCAGAGGTTCCTCTCCCAGCCATTCCACGTTGCTGAGACCTTTACCGGCATGCCGGGCAAGTTCATCAAGGTCGAAGATACTGTCCGTGCGTTCTTGGAGATCCTGGAGGGTAAACACGACGAACTGCCTGAGGCGGCGTTTTATATGGTAGGCGGCATAGAAGAAGCCGTGGAAAAGGCAGCCAAGATGGCATAATGACTCTGTTGGCCGATGAGGCTGAAGAGTAATAGCATCGTACAGCGAATAATCTGCTCCGGACGGTTGTGAAGTCACGGATGCGGGTCTAGGGAAAAGTCAATGGCAAATAAGATACTTCTAGAAGTAGTGACGCCGTCGAAGTTGTTGGTGAGTGAGGAGGTTGAGCTGGCTACTGCGCCTGGTACGGATGGTGTGTTCGGTGCGATGGCAAATCACTCTCCTTTGTTGGCCACGCTTAAGATAGGTGAGATGCATTATCTTAATGAAGGAAATACGGTCCGCATAGCTTTAAGCGGCGGTTTCTGCGATGTGTCGAGCAACCGGATGACCGTGCTGGCTGAGAGTGCTGAGATAGGCGCGGAAATCGATGTGGAAAGGGCCCTCAAGGCCAAGGAGAGGGCTGAGCGTAGATTGCAGGAGGCTGTGACACGAAAGGAAGAAATTGATCTTGCGCGTGCTCAGGCAGCCATGGCAAGGGCGCTTACAAGGATCCAGATAGCGGGTCACTAGATTAGTAGGACCTCAATTTAATGACATAGTTCCGTACTAAGGGGCAAGCCGCGTGCTTGCCCTTTTTATTTTCGTAAGCGTTCACAGTGCACCGCATCTGCTTTGTTGTCGGGCACTTGAAGTACAGGGAGTACGTCTGCGTACCCTTCGCCTCGCATCTGCAGCACCCTGTAAACGCTTACAGTTCGGTGGGTTGTGGTAAAACGGGCGTTGTAATCCCGTGAACGGTTACTTATTTTCTTAGGATCTTCCCCATGATAGAAAAATCCGTTTCAGGGGGCAGTCGGCCCTGGGCAGCTATTATACTTGCAGCCGGCAAGGGAACCAGGATGAAATCAGAGATCCCGAAGGTAATGCATCATCTCCTTGGAAAGCCCCTTGTCGGACATGTCCTGGGCCTGTTAAGAAATCTGGATATTGCTTCCAGGGTCGTGGTAACGGGCCATGGCAGCGACATTGTTAGAGATTACCTGACAGAGTTCGATGTTAATCCGGTAGTGCAGGAGCAGCAGCTCGGCACAGGCCATGCTGTATTGTGTGCAAAGGCCACTTTGGGAGAGTTCTGCGGCAATGTTTTGATCATTTGTGGTGATACGCCTTTACTGAAAGAAAGTACTCTTGCCTCTTTTATGGAAGATCATGCAAGTTCCGGAAGGATTGTTTCTTTACTTACTGCGCACCTGAAAGATCCTGGCGGATACGGACGGGTGCTCAGGTCTGTGACCGAAGGGGCTCAAATTCAAGGAATAGTCGAAGAGAAGGATGCCACAGAGGCCCAGAGACTGCTAACTGAGATAAATACAGGAATATATGCGGCTGATTCGGTTTTTTTATTTGATGCCCTTGATGCTATAGGATGCGATAACTTTCAGGGGGAGTACTATCTGACCGATATAGTGAGTATAGCGGTGTCTAAGGGCGTATCCGTTGGGGCTGTCAGTGCTGCTACTGAGGATGAGGCCTGGGGAGTCAATTCGAGGATGGACCTTGCCAGGGCAGAGACTATTTTGTTGGATAGGATAAGAAAAAGCTGGATGGAATTCGGGGTGAGTTTCGAACTTTACGAATCTGTCTATATAGAGCCGGATGTCATGCTGTCCCAGGACGTCACAATCGGTCCTCATGTGGTCCTTAAGGGCAGGACAACAGTGGGCAAAGGGGCAAAACTAGGTGCCTTCAGTTATCTTGAAGGGGTGCAAGTGCCGCCCGGTAGCAAAATACCTCCTTTCAGCAACTGTAAGCGTTCACAGGGCACCGCACCTGCTTTGTTGTCGGGCACTTGAAGTACAGGGAGTACGTCTGCGTACCCGTACGCCTCGCATCTGCAGCACCCTGTAAACGCTTACAGTTCGGCGGGGTGCGGTAAAACGGGCGTTGTAACCCAGTGAGCGGTTACCAGTAAGTTAATTAGTGTCTGAACGAAGAGGCCGTTCAGACACTAATTAACATGCCCGGCCAGGGGGAATTCCAGGGTTAACGCATACTGCGGCAATTATTTACTGCAAAGCTCGGATTGTGCTATGTGCCGTATGGGGTTGACGTATGCATAACCAGTGGGTTTAATGTTTTGTAAGCGTTCACAGGGCACCGCACCTGCTTTGTTGTCGGGCACTTGAAGTACAGGGAGTACGTCTGCGTACCCTCCGCCTCGCATCTGCAGCACCCTGTAAACGCTTACAGTTCGGTGAGTTGCCGTAAAACTGGCGTTGTAATCCCGTGAACGGTTACAATGTTTTTAAATTCGGGAGAGGGCATATGAGTGATCAGGAACTTCATCTATTAGAAGATAAAGTCGATAGTCTATTAAGATATTGTGAACAATTGGTGTCTGAGCGGGATGATTTTCGCAGGCAGACACAGGAACAGGCTTCACAGCTAAAGGAACTCGAAGATAAATTGGTCCAGTTTGAGGAAGAGAGGGAAAATGTTCGTCTTCGGGTTTCGGACCTGTTGGGTAAAATCGACCAGGTCAGTACATTTTCACAGGGAGCTGAGGATACTGCTACAGCACGTCAAACTGATATGCCTTTGGGCGTCTAGACAAATTGGATACGACACAAATAAAATTTAATTTTTTTGGTCAGGTGTACGAACTGAAGGCCGATGATCCGGAGGTTGATGTCAAGGAAGTCGTAGAATATGTTGAGGCGAAGGTTAGAGAACAGGAGACCTCAAATAAGGGCTTGGCCCCTCACAAGATGGTGGTTTTAGCCATGCTTAACGTAGGTAAAGACTATATATTAGCCAGGCATCAATTGAGGGAATTAAAAGAGACGGTCATTAGCAAAACCAGTCGATTGGTTGCCAAAATTGATTCCGCAATGGATTAAGGAAACTGGAAGAAAAATCCAGCGCGATCTTTGTTATATTATTTCCTTCCCGTTTCCTAAGTTGGCAGATCGTGGTATTGTGATAAAATAGAAGAATTAATAGTATAGGTATTTTCATTTTTGGACACAGATGAACACAGATTGTCAAATTTATGATCTGTGTATATCTGCGAAAATCTGTGTCCTATTTAACTTGAGTTTTTTCCCCTGCTGTGTTGGTGATTGGCAGAGTTTGTTGAGCCAACTTTCTTTACAAGGGGGTCTCCTCTTCGCATAGGGATGGAAGGAGAGAAATCTTTTTCCCGAATAGCGGATGAGACGCCCACCTGGTTTACCAGGTTCAATAGATTTTGTCGACACGGCATAAGCGGGGGATTATATGGGCTATAACCCCGTTCGGGTTCATATATATAAAACGGATATGGTAATAGGTTGCACATCAATGTGATGTGTTTAGGGAAAATTGAGCAACGGCCAGACCTGAATGCATGGTTAAAGGATGCCATAAAAGTATTCTGGAAATCCGGCCGACTTGCAATAATAGCTGGACTATTTTAACGGGGATTTTTTTGCGAACAAAATCCTCTTAAGCAAAAACTCGAAAAAAGCGAAGTTGATCATCTTAATTCGGGGCTTGGGGAAAGGCTTTGGACTAATTCAGAAGAGGGATGTTTTCTACCTAACGGGCCTTTCATAGTCACAGCACATTTTTGGGGTCGATCCCGGCCCGGATTTCAACCGCCTGTCAAAATCCGTATGTAACCGTCATCAGACGCTCCACAGGGGAGTCGAGATGGGGTGTGGCCATCCTATATGGAAGGGAGGTGCCACCCATCATGGAATTTTCGTACCTTTTAGTTTCGACCATTTTGGGTCTGTGTGTTGGCTTAGCTGCAGGCATATGGCTTACCAAACGCAGGACTGTTGACAAACTTGATTCAATAAAAGAGGAAGTTGAGCGCTTAAAGAAAGATGCCCTTGCAGAGGCAGATAGACTGCGTAAGGAAGCCAGGATCCAGGGACAGGAGGAAACATTTCAATTAAAAAAAGATGCCGAGAACCAGATAAAGGAATGGAAGCTCGAACTGCACAGTCAAGAAGGGCGTCTACAGCAAAAAGAGCAGCAGGTAAATCGCAAATATGAGCTGGTTGACCACAAGGAAATTGAGGTCCTTGAGAAGGAAAAAGCATTGCAGCAGTTAGAGCATACCCTCAAGGAAAAGGGAGAAGAGATAAAGGACTTGGTAAATAAACAAAGGAGCCAGCTTGAAAAGATATCAGGTATGTCGGTTCAGGAGGCCAAGGATTGTCTGCTCGATACATTAGAGGCAGATGTTAGACAGGACGCGGCTAAACTGATTAAGAAGATAGAGACAGAGACCAAGGATACTGCGGAGAAAAGGTCCAAGGAGATAATATCGCTGGCAGTAGCTAGATACGCAGGTGAATATATAGCTGAGCGGACTGTTTCAGTAGTACACTTGCCTAGTGAAGAAATGAAAGGTCGTATAATAGGCCGGGAGGGTAGAAATATCCGGGCTATAGAGGCAGCTACCGGCATAGATCTCATCATTGATGATACTCCTGAAGCCGTTCTTTTGTCCGGTTTCAATCCAGTGCGTAGAGAAGTGGCCAGGATTGCCCTTGAGAAGCTGGTTGCTGATGGCAGAATTCACCCGGCACGCATTGAAGAGGTGGTAAAAAAAGTAGAAAAAGAAATAGATAATACCATTCGGGAGACGGGAGAACAGGCTGCTTTTGATATTGGAGCCTATGGGATTCATGCTGAACTAATAAAGCTTTTGGGCAAGCTTCGTTTTCGTACCAGCTATGCCCAGAATGTATTGCAGCATTCTATCGAGGTCGCTTTTCTTTGTGGGATAATGGCCTCTGAGTTGGGAGTCAACATAAAGAAGGCAAAACGGGCCGGATTGCTTCATGACATCGGGAAGGCTGTGGACCATGAGGTAGAAGGTCCGCATGCCATTATAGGTGCCGATCTGGCCAGGAAGTATGGTGAGTCTCAGGATATCGTACATGCCATTGCAGCACATCACGAAGATGTGAAACCGGATACAGTGATGGCGGTCCTTGTGCAGGCTGCGGACGCCCTTTCAGGAGCAAGGCCCGGGGCCAGGCGGGAAATGCTTGAGAGCTATGTGCGGCGCCTGGAAGATTTGGAGGGTATTGCCAAGTCATTTGCAGGTGTCAAGAAGTCCTATGCCATCCAGGCAGGACGTGAAATACGCATAGTTGTTCTCAGTGACAAGGTGTCTGATGCAGAGACTCCGTTTCTATGTCGGGAGGTGGCTAAAAAGATAGAGAGTGAATTGAGTTATCCCGGTCAAATCAAGGTGACAGTGATACGGGAGACAAGGGCCGTGGAATATGCGAAATAGGTGCGCATAACATGGAGCAGGATCTGAAAAAGGCCATGGAACTCATTCATAGGGGGGCTGTGGAGGTTCTCGATGAGAATGAGCTGGAGGGTAAACTGAGAAGAGCCGTTAAGACCGGCATACCCTTAAGGATCAAGGCTGGTTTTGATCCAACCGCCCCTGATCTGCACCTGGGACATACAGTACTTATACAGAAGATGAAGCATTTCCAGGATCTTGGCCACCGCGTGATGTTCCTCATAGGAGATTTTACCGGTTTGATAGGAGATCCATCCGGAAAGTCCGAGACAAGGCCTCCTCTCACTCCTCAGCAGGTGCAGGAGAATGCCGGGACATATAAAGAGCAGATCTTTAAGATTCTGGATCCGGAAAAGACTGAGGTTGTCTTTAACAATGTTTGGATGCAGGAGATAAAGTCCATAGACATGATCCGTCTGTGTGCCAAGCATACCGTGGCCAGGATGCTGGAGAGGGATGATTTTAAGAAGCGCTTTCAGGCCCAAAAGCCCATAGGAATACATGAATTTATCTATCCCCTGATTCAGGGCTATGACTCTGTAGCCATAAAGGCGGATATTGAGCTTGGGGGCACTGACCAGACTTTTAACCTGTTGGTAGGACGACACATACAAAAAGAGTACGGTCAGGAACCTCAGGTTGTAATAACCATGCCGCTTCTTGAAGGGCTGGACGGGGTCCAGAAGATGAGCAAGTCTCTGGGCAATTATATCGGGATTACCGAACCGCCTCAGGATATGTTTGGAAAGCTTATGTCCGTTTCAGACGATCTGATGTTCAGATACTTTGAATTGCTGAGCAGTCTTGATCTGGATGAGATAAAAGGGCTTAAGGACGGAATTGCCGATGGTAGTCTTCACCCTAAGGATGTGAAGACACGGCTTGCACGGGAACTTGTGGAAAGATTTCATGGCGATCGGGCCGCAGAGGCTGCAAAAGCAGGTTTTGAGGCCCAGTTCAGCAGGGGAGAGGTCCCTGATGACATCCCGGAGTTCAGGCTATCTCCAGACGAAAAGACAATCTATCTTCCCAGAGTTTTCAAAGATGCCGGTCTTGTGGCAAGTACCTCTGACGCCAGACGACTTATCAAACAGGGTGCGGTCAGCATTGATGGCACCAAGGTGCGGTCTGAGGCAATTGAGGTCCAGGCGCCCCAAGCGGTCCTGAAGGTGGGTAAGAGAAGATTCTTGCGGGTTATACCCCTGTGATCATTAATAATACCTAACCGCTAAGGCGCCAAGAACGCAAAGTTAAACACAAAGAAGATACTTATCCAGCCGGACCGTTACCGGCTGGATAAAAAGTATTTCTTAGCGTCCTTAGCGTCTTCGCGGTTCAATTTACCGTGAAAATACCTCGTAGTGGTAAAAGAAACATACAAGGCTAATCGCTCTATTTAGGTTACACGAGGAGGCCCAATGCATCATCATCTGTCAAATAGTTATTTCCAAAAGGCCCAGGAGCTGATTCCGGGTGGAGTAAACAGCCCGGTACGCGCATGCAGGTCAGTGGGCTGTGATCCCATATTTGTAGAGAGGGGAGAGGGTTGTCGCTTGTACGACGTAGATGGGAACCAGTATATCGACTATGTCTGCTCCTGGGGTCCGATGATTGTCGGGCATGCACATCCTGAGGTAAAGGCGGCAGTCGCCGAGGCCCTGGAATCCGGTACCAGTTTCGGAGTGCCGACCTGGCGGGAGGTCGCCCTGGCACAGAAAATAGTTGAGCTTGTGCCGTCTATTGAGCAGGTAAGGCTGGTAAACTCAGGCACAGAGGCCACCATGAGCGCTATCCGTCTGGCCAGGGGATATACGGGCCGAAAGAAGATCGTGAAGTTTGATGGCTGTTATCATGGACATGCGGACTCCTTCCTGGTGAAAGCCGGCTCCGGGGTGGCGACCCTTGGTATCCCGGGAAGTCCGGGAGTGCCTGAGGAGGTGGTATCCAATACGCTGGCTGTGCCATTTAATGATTTAAAGGCCCTCAAGACCGTCCTGGACAGAGAGGGGGATGAAATAGCAGCGATTGTTGTGGAACCAGTCCCTGCCAATATGGGCGTGGTCCCACCAAGAGAGGACTTTCTCCCTAAACTGCGGGAGTGGACCGAAGAAAAGGGCATAGTACTCATATTTGATGAGGTGATTACCGGTTTCAGGCTGGCTCCGGGTGGGGCACAGGAGTATTTCCAGGTGATGCCGGACCTTACCTGTCTTGGGAAAATAATTGGTGGTGGATTGCCCGTAGGGGCCTATGGCGGCAAACAGGAGATCATGGAAAAGATAGCCCCTGTGGGTCCTGTGTATCAGGCGGGGACCTTGTCCGGGAATCCACTTGCCACTGCGGCCGGTCTTGCAACCCTTGAGGTGGTGAGCCGTCCGGGATTCTATGAAGTCCTGGAAGAAAAGGCAGAGGCCCTGGCAAATGGTCTTGTGGACCTAGCCAAGCGACATGGGGTAATCTGTTGTCTGCAGCGTATGGGGTCCATGATGACGACTTTTTTTGGTCAAAGAGGTCCTGTTGTTGATTTTGAGGCTGCCCTTAAGTCCGATACTGACCTTTATGCCCGCTTTTTCAGGCATATGCTGGAGCAGGGGGTTTATCTGGCTCCATCCCAATTTGAGGCAGGTTTTGTCTCCCTGGCCCACGGATGGGATGTGATTGAAGAGACTCTCAAGGATGCTGAATCCGCATTCAAGAATTTTGCTTAGGGAGTAATTATTCAATCCTTGTCTGAAGAAGTATGAACGGTTACCTTAAAAAAGAAATTAGGGGCCGGTTTGATACAAATGAATTGACAGTTATGTTTTCCTATGCTAATTGTTAATCCAATTCTCCAGGAAGGCTTTTGGGGAGTTTTTTAATGATATTAAAATGAATGAGGCCCCGTTCAGTTTGATTAACGGAGTAGCCTACCGGCAAATAAGTTATGGTGATACATGGGCACTATAAAAAAGGAACTGGCATCGCAGTTTCGCGGTTTCAGTGTTGCCAGTGCTATCGCCATGTCTGTGGTTTTTTCCATCTTTGCCGGGGTGATTACGGGGCATTATCTGGATGTCTGGCTATTTGATGGGCAAAGTCATTGGCTTACCATTATCTGCTTTTTTTTGGGGGTTGCCGGGGCTGTTAAGAATTTTATTATCCTGACCAAGCGTTTTAGCAAGGAACCCGGGGAGAAAAAGGGGAAAGACCAGCCAGGGGTACACACGCCAGGTCGTAAAGACGATGTTTAAGGCAATAATCAGCGGACATATAGACGAGCATTTCATAAAGTACTATAAGTGTGCTAACTGGATACTTTTGGTTTTGATGGTGGTTGTGGCCAATGTGGTATCTTCTCCTGATATGGTCACCGGTATCCTGGTCGGCGGGTTTATAGCCAATCTAAATTGTATGGGGCTTGAGCGCGATTGCAAGCGCATGGTGCGCTGGCATACCATAATTGTTTATTACGGAGGGCTTGCTGTCAGATTGGGGCTTATTACCCTGGCGGTGACAGCGGCCTTTTTAATATTTCCTAAATTAGTTTCACCCATAGGGTTTCTTATAGGCCTTTCGGTTGCGGTGATAAACTTTTATATCTTATTATTGGCTATGGTGATTCAAAGAGTTCGTTTTAAGGAGGCTGTCTAGCCATGGAACACCCGTTACTGTTTTTGAGTATTTTATTTGATGCCATCGGGCTGCCTGCCCATGGGGGAGAGGGAGTACTTGCAAAGGTTCTTGCCCCGCACATGCAGTATAGCTATCTTGCCATGATTCTTTGTATTGTCCTGGCCAAGGCAGCTACCAGCAAAATGGAGATGATTCCTACCGGTATGCAGAACGTCATGGAGGCCTTTGTGGGAGGTCTTGATGATTTTCTCTACGATCAGACCCATGACAGGAAGAAGGCCCTGATCATCTTTCCGATGGTTGCCACATTTGCCTATCTGATACTTCTCTCCAACTACATGGGGTTGATTCCGGGCTTTATGTCCCCTACTGCCAACCTCAACGTGACACTGGGCCTCACCGCTGTCTCAATATTTACATACCATGCCTTAGGGTTCAGGTTTCATGGAATAAAGTATCTCAAGCACTTCATGGGTCCTGTTCCAGCCATGGCCCCTGTCATGATACCCATAGAAATTTTCAGTCATATCGGTCGTATCCTTTCGCTCTCCATACGACTCTTTGGGAACATGGTATCCAAGGAGATCCTCCTTGGGCTGATGTTCATGCTGGCCGGGCCTTATCTGGCACCCCTGCCGATCATGGTTTTGGGTTGCCTGGTGTGTCTGATTCAGACTTTTATTTTCATGATGCTTTCCATTGTGTACTCAGTGGAGGCCATGGGGGGAGAGCATTAATAGCTTAACTTAGCGAAGAAGGCCAAATTAAATATATTTTATTTCACACAGGAGGGAATGACGTGAAAAAAGTTTCTCTGGTTTCTGTTTTGTCGGTATTAATGGTTTTGGGCTTTGTCGGTCTGGCGTTGGCTGCTGATGGTGACGTCGAAAAAGGTGGCCACATAGGGTTCCTTATGGCTGCCTCGGTCTTGGCTGCAGGTCTTGCCGTCGGTATCGCCGCATCTGGATGCGGTGTTGGTATGGGTCATTGCGCCAAGGGTTGCCTTGATGCGACTGCACGCAACCCCGAGCTTGCCGGTAAATTCACTGTTACCATGTTCATCGGTCTGGCCCTGATTGAGTCACTGACAATTTACGCATTGGTCATAGCCTTGATCGCTCTTTATGCCAACCCGTTGCTGCCGGCTCTCACAAAAATCTTCGGACTATAAATAGGTCAAGAAGGTATAACTGAGAAAGAGTCTAAAGGGCTGTGGGTCGAATACCCGCAGCCCTATTTTTTTGTAAGCGTTTACAGGGCACCGCATCTGCTTTGTTGCCGGGCACTTGAAGTACAGGGAGTACGTCTGCATACCCGTACGCCTTGCATCTGCAGCACCCTGTAAACGCTTACAGTTCGGTGGGTTGCGTTCATAGATTTATAGATGGAAAGGTTCTGGGTTCAGAGGTTCAAGAAAAAAATGAACATTGAACATCGAACGTCCAACATCGAACGTTGAATGGGAAAAGATGAAGAAACAGACTTATGACCAGGAAAAAAGACTGCTCAAATATACAGAAATAGCCGTTGAATGGTAATTTCTCAATAAGCCTGGGTAACAGTCACTGGATAGTCGCAAAATATGATTTGCACGGACTTATTGAGAAGTTACGTTGAATGTTCAGTATTGGATATTCGTTTTTCATTCGACGTTGAACGTTCGATGT
>CBETWD010000005.1:0-38982 GCA_965539945.1 uncultured bacterium | reverse complement strand
GTCTGAAACATGATTTCGCTCAAAAAGCCTGAGATGCATCCCTTTATAGGCAATGTTGAATGCTGAATTGTGGAAGAAGATTTAAAAGACATATACCTTAATTCAAAATTTAACATTCAGCATTCAACATTTATTGTGCGCCGCAGATTGGGTTTTTTCAGCGGAATCAGAATTAATTTGGAGGATTGATATAATGACACAGATTACTGCTGCAATGGTCAAAGAACTCAGGGAACGGACCAAGGCAGGTATGATGGATTGCAAGAAGGCCCTTCAGGAGTGTGATGGAGATATGGGGAAAAGCGTTGACTGGCTGCGCCAGAAGGGGCTTTCTGTTGCGGCCAAGAGGGCAGGGCGTTCAACTTCTGAAGGCGCTGTCCAGAGTTATATTCATGCCGGTAACAAGCTTGGTGTTATGGTTGAGGTCAATTGTGAGACGGATTTCGTGGCAAAGACTGATCAGTTTGTCCAGTTTGCCAGAGACGTGGCCATGCATATTGCAGCCATCAATCCTGTTTGCATAAAACGTGAAGATACTCCTCCTGAGCTTATAGAGAAGGAGAAGGAGATATTGCGTAAACAGGCGGAGGAGTCCGGCAAGCCGGATAACATAATTGAAAAGATCATTAATGGTCGCATTGAAAAATTCTATAAGGAAGTGTGCCTGCTTGAGCAGCCTTTCGTGAAGGACCCGGACGTAACCATTCAGGACCTTTTAAATGAGCTGATTGCCAAGATGGGTGAGAATATCAGTGTCAGGCGCTTTGTGCGGTTCCAGGTTGGGGTGGAAGCTGAATAATGGCTGAAACCATACAAGGATCACCGGGCTATAAACGCATTTTGCTTAAACTCAGCGGTGAGGCCTTGCTGGGGGATGTGCCTTATGGGATATCTCCCGCGGTCATGGATGTCCTTGCGCGTGAAATTGGTCGAGTCCATGGACTGGGTGTGGAAATCGGATTGGTTGTGGGAGGAGGAAATATCTTCAGGGGGATTGCCGGTTCTGCCCAGGGGATGGACAGGACAGCCGCCGATCAGATGGGCATGCTTGCCACGGTTATGAATTCCCTGGCCCTTCAGGATGCCTTAAACAGGCATGGGGTCCAGGTGAGGGTGCTCTCAGCCATAGAGATAGGGCGAATTGCAGAGCCATTCATCAGGGGAAGGGCCCTTAATCATTTAATGAAGGGTAGGGTAGTCATATTTGCCGCAGGTACGGGAAATCCCTTTTTCACTACCGATACCGCAGCGGCCCTCAGGGCCCTTGAGATAAATGCAGAGGTCCTTTTCAAGGCCACAAGGGTGGACGGTGTCTACGACAAGGACCCAAAGGCCGCTCCTGACGCGGAGAAGTATGATCGCCTGACCTATCAGGATATTCTTGAAAAGGGTCTTAGGGTCATGGACGCTGCTGCCATATCTCTGGCCCAGGATGCAGGTCTTCCGGTAGTTGTGTTTAATATGCAGATCCCGGGCAATATAGAACGGGCCGTGAAAGGTGAGAAGGTTGGTACATTAGTTGGAGGCTGAAAAGAGCAGGTAGAAGGTAGAAGGCTGAAGACGCTGTAAAGGGTGAAAAGGTTGGTACACTAGTTGGAGGGATGACTGAAAATGAAAAAAACAGTGATTAAAGAGGCGAGCGGTAAGATGGACAAGGCTATTGATGCCTTTGAACGGGACCTTTCTCGTGTACGAACCGGAAGGGCTTCTACTGCCTTACTGGAAGGGATTAATGTCGATTACTATGGAACTTTTATGCCCCTTAATCAGGTGGCTTCTGTTGCCATACCGGAGAGTCGCCTCTTGACCATACAGCCTTGGGATATCAAGATCCTGGTAGATATTGAAAAGGCCATTCTTAAGTCCGATCTTGGCCTTACTCCCAGCAATGACGGCAAGATCATCAGGGTGAATGTACCACCCTTGACAGAGGAACGTAGAAAGGAATTGGTCAAACTGGTAAAAAAGATGGCTGAAGACTGCAGGGTGGCAATACGGAATGTGCGAAGGGAGGCCATTGAACGTCTGAAGGGCCGGAAAAAAGCCAAGGAGATCTCAGAAGATGATCTCTTCAAGCTCCAGGATGAGGTCCAGAAGGTAACTGACGATCATATCAAGAAAGTAGAAGGGATTATTGCCGATAAGGAGAAAGAGATACTGGAGTTTTGATAAAAAGAATGGCCAAGCCTTCAGACCTCATTCGGCTACCAAGACACGTTGCCATCATTATGGACGGTAACGGCAGGTGGGCCAAGCGTCGAGCACTCCCCAGGATCATGGGCCACAGACAAGGGGTAAAGGCCGTACGTTCTACAGTCCGTCTATGTAGAGAGTTAAATATACCGGTTTTGACCTTGTACGCATTTTCACAGGAGAACTGGGGTCGGCCCAAGGCAGAAGTGAGTACCTTAATGGATCTCCTGTATGATTATCTGAAGAGCGAGCTTGACGAGATGCTCGGGAATCAGATCTCTCTTCGGGCTATTGGACAAATCGAACGCCTTCCTGAACGGGTCAGGACCTGTCTTCTGGACACCATTGAGAGGACTTCTTCCAATACCGCTATGATTCTTAACCTCGCCTTGAGCTATGGAGGCAGGGCAGAGATAGTAGGGGCAGTCAGACGTCTTGCGCACAAATGTCTTTCAGGAACCCTGAACCCTGAAGATATAGACGAAGCCATGTTCGCTTCAACCCTTGATACAGCCGGGCTTCCTGATCCTGATCTCCTTATTCGCACAAGCGGAGAAAACAGGCTCAGCAACTTTCTCCTTTTTCAGACAGCATATTCAGAGTTCTATATCACTTCTGCTTTTTGGCCGGATTTTGACAAAGAGGAGCTCTTTAAGGCCCTTTTCGAGTATCAGAAAAGAGAACGTCGTTTTGGGTTGACTAACGAACAGCATTCCGAATCATGCATCGCCAAAGGCTTTTAACTGCGGCGGCCCTGGGCCCTTTACTATTTATAGTGCTCTGGTGGGGCGGTAGGAGGCCTTTTGACCTGGTGCTCCTGGGAGCAACAGCTTTTTGTTTGTACGAGTACTTTACAATTTGTTTTCCAGGGCGCGGGGTAATACAGGGCTTTGGGGTTATGCTCGGACTGTTTCCCTTGTTTTCTGTCTTGTTGTGGGGGAATCCCGAATTTATAGTTCCTGCTGTTTACATGGCCTTGCTTGGAAGTGCCATACTGTTTCTTGTTTCATACAGCAGGTGGTCCAATGTTACATGGAACTGGACGGCATTTTTCATGGGGATAGCTTATGTAGGTGTGTGCGCGGCCCATTTAGGGCTCTTGCGTTACCTGCCCATGGGGAAGGAGTGGGTCCTGTTTCTTTTGGTAACGGTCTTTTGTGGTGATGCCGGGGCCTATTATGTAGGCAAAAGTATTGGAAGACACAAGTTATGCCCCAATGTTAGCAAGGGAAAGACGGTTGAGGGAGCTGCCGGAGGGCTGGTTTTAAATGCCATAGCGGCCTTTTTTCTCTGGTTTGTGCTCTTAAAGGAAACTGACCCAAGGGTCTTGGTGCCCCTGGCGCTGGTCATTGGAGCAGTCGGTCAGGTGGGGGATCTGGTTGAATCAATGGTCAAACGTTCTGCTGGTGTCAAAGATTCAGGTAGCATACTCCCCGGGCATGGAGGTATCTTAGACAGGGTAGATGCGGTGCTGTTGGCATCTCCTTTGCTGTATTGGATCCTGTCCTTGTGCAGGATAGATGGTGTTTTGATCAGATGAAAGAAACCAGGCGCATATCTTTGTTGGGATCTACAGGATCCATCGGGACAAAAGTCCTTGATGTCGTAAAACGCTCCAAAGGGCGGTTTTCAGTGAATGGCCTTGCTGCCGGAGAAAACGTCGAACTTCTCGCAGAGCAGATAAGGCAATTCAGGCCTGAGATCGTATCAGTAATGACTGCCGAGCTTGCTGATCAAGTCAGATCTATGACCGGACTTGCCGACACCGAGGTCCTTTACGGCAAGGAAGGATATATAGAAGTTGCAACAGTTGATGATGCAGACCTTGTTGTATCAGCCATGGTAGGTGCGGCAGGGCTGATACCAACCCTTGCCGCTCTTGAAACAGGGAAAGACGTTGCCCTTGCCAACAAGGAATCCCTTGTGACTGCCGGCCCTCTGGTTACGTCTGTTGCAAGAGAAAAGGGAGCTGCATTAATACCTATAGACAGCGAGCATTCTGCCATTTTCCAGTGTCTAAGGGGACATCGCAAGGAAGACGTCAGGCGCATAGTGCTCACTGCGTCCGGTGGTCCATTCAAGGACCGGAATAGAGACGAGCTTGTCAAGATGACACCGGAGGAGGCTGTACGACACCCCAAATGGTCCATGGGGGCAAAAATATCGGTTGATTCAGCTACCTTGATGAACAAGGGGCTTGAGGTGATTGAGGCCCGCTGGCTTTTTGACATTTCTGTGGATAGGATAGACGTGGTGGTGCACCCTCAAAGCATTGTACACTCCATGGTGGAATTTATAGACGGCTCTGTATTGGCGCAGATGGGAATTCCGGACATGAGGGTGCCCATTGCCTATGCCCTGGCTTGGCCCGGGCGTCTGGAACTGGATCTTCCAAGTCTTAACCTGATTGAGTCAGGTTCTCTTACCTTTGAGATGCCACATTTTGAGAAATTTCCATGCCTTGGATTGGCTTACGATGCGGCAAGGAAGGGAGGAACTGCTACCACGGCCCTTAATGCTGCAAACGAAGTGGCCGTAGAGGCCTTTCTTCAGGGACGTATGAGTTTTACGGCAATACAGGAAGTGGTTCGAGAAGTGATCGAGGCCTTTCCTGTTGAGGACATTAGAGATCTTGATGACGTGCTAAAGGCAGATGCCCTGGCACGACTGAGAGCCGAAGGGATTATACTGGAGAAATCGAAATGACCACTGCCTGGTCTTTTTTACTGGTACTTACCGGCATAATACTGGTCCATGAGTTTGGACACTTCATTGTAGCCAGGGGATTTGGCATCAGGGTCTTGAAGTTTTCCGTGGGTATAGGGCCCAGGGTTTGTGGTGTGGTGCGCGGAGCAACGGATTACTGCATTTCAGCATTTCCTATTGGTGGGTTTGTAAAGATGCTGGGTGAGCAACCAGACGAGACAGTACCTCCGGAGGAAAGGCAATGGTCTTTTTCACACAAACCGGCCTGGCAGAGGGCCTTTGTGGTAGCTGCAGGACCTGTTTTCAATTTTGTTTTCGCCTGGCTTATCTTCTTCGTGATATTTCTGGTTTATGGGAAACCTATTATTTTAACAGGTATCGGAGAAGTCCAAACCGGTTCTCCCGCCGAGAAGGCAGGAGTAATGCCGGGAGATCACATTGTTGCTATAGACGGGCGTGAAGTACATAGATGGGAAGAGGTGTCTGAGGCGATCAAGGCCAATGACGGGAGTACTATTGTCCTGACATTGCAACGGGGCCGGACTATTGTATCGGTTGATATCATTCCAAAGATTTATGAGCTTAAAAACATATTTGGTGAAGAAGTTAAGGTGCCTATGATCGGGGTTTCAGCATCAGGTGACTTTGAGATTGAGAAATTAGGTCCATTAACTGCCATAGGGCAGGCATTTTCCCGTACCTGGGAACTCATAGTTCTTACAGGACAGGTTATTGTGAAACTAATTCAGCGTGTAATTCCTCTTTCCACCCTGGGCGGACCCATAATGATTGCCCAGATGGCCGGACAACAGGCCGAACTGGGCATACTCAATCTTTTCTACTTTATGGCCCTTCTCAGCGTAAACATAGGATTTCTGAATTTGCTCCCCATACCTGTACTGGACGGCGGTCATCTGGCCTTTCTGGCAGTAGAGGGCATTATGAGGCGTCCCCTTACCATGCGGCAGAAAGCAGTCGCCCAGCAGATCGGGATTTTTATTCTTCTGGCCCTGATGGTGGTGATTTTTTACAATGACATCGCTCGACTTTTGGGATTCATTCCTTCAGGGTGATTGAAAAATTGAGTGATTTGGTGATTGAGGGATCTGTGCTCACATTGTCTATTGAGACATCTGACTATGTGGGAGGGGTGGCGTTGATACGCGACGGCCGGCCCGTGGCCGAAGTGGGCCTTGCCGGCAAGGAGACCCAATCCCGAAGATTGATGGTCATTATTAAATGGTTGATGCAGAGACTGGAAGCTGAGTGGTCTGACCTTGGCCTTCTTGCTGTAAGCCTGGGTCCGGGTAGCTTTACCGGACTTCGAATAGGTCTTTCCACTGCAAAGGGTCTGGCTTTTGCCTTAGGACTACCACTGATTGGTGTTCCGACCCTTGATGCCCTGGCGAGTCATGTTATCGCATGCAAGGGGGATCTTGTGTGCCCGGTACTGGACGCCAGGAAGTCCCAGGTTTACACAGCCCTCTACCAGATTGGAAGCTCAGGCGAGTTAGAGAAGATAAGTCCGTATCAGGCCATTTTCCCAGAGGAGTTGGCGGCCTTCGTTCCTTATGGACAAAGGGTATTATTGCTCGGAGGCGGCCTTTTGCTATATCAGGATATATTTGTACATGGATTGGGTGATCGGGCGGTCATAGTTCCCGGCCACATGGCCCATGTGAGGGCTGCATCAGTAGGTATACTGGCAGAGCTCAGGTGGCAAAAAGACAGAAGGCCTGATGATTTTAAGACATTAAAACCAATTTATGTCCGTCCATCTGAGGCAGAGGCAAAAAAACTGGTATTGCAGGAGAGTATATTATGATTTCCAGGCTAGGTAAAACATGTCCCCACTGCAAAGAAAGAGTTAAAAAAGATGCCCTTGTATGCCGGTATTGTGGCAGAGAGCTTGAACCGAATAACGAGCGCGAACATAATTTATATTATCCCAATTGGATTTTTGCAGGCTTTGCAGGACTGGCTGCCGGTGCCGCACTGGCCCTGGTATTTGGTTACTGGAAGGAACGGCGCAGATGGCAGGAGGACATAACAGATTATTCAGTGGGTGAGGAATTTGATAATGAAGAGTTCTGAATCCTGTATGCAGCAAAATCTAGGATTTAATCTTTCTGTAACCACGCCGTTTTCCGGCTAGTTCACATTTGCGCTTGCAATTTTTACATATAGCAGGCTGAGTCGGTCTATTGGGGGGCTTCAAACATCTCATTTTAATCTCCTTAATTACAAATTATCTGATTAAACAATAAGCACTAATTTTTATTTTGCAATATTTGTACCTTAAAATTGGACCCCCCGGCATTCTTACTTAAAATGCTCTAAATCCTCATTCCAAGGAGCCTGCAACCCTGTTTATGAAAGTTAGAAGTGCCTAAAGTGAGCTAAAGTGTCTATTACCTTTACGCTTCAGATACTTATTTTACAGCAAGTGTTTGATGTTAGGTGAAGGATGGAACTGAGAAAAGCCTACAATGCCAAATATTTGACATGTGCGGTGTTGAAAAACCAAATTGAGGTGTAACTCAGACAGACAATGTATGTACTGTTGCCGGGCTGATAGATTTTGTTCCCTTGGATTTTATCATGGATCGCACAGCCTCAACTACAGATGGGATGTCAAGACCCACATACTTTCTCAGGGTTTCCTGGCTTCCATGTTTTACAAACCTGTCAGGGAGCCCAAGGCGACAGACCTTGACAGAGGCTATGCCGTTGTCGGAAAGACATTCCAGAACTGCTGATCCGAATCCACCTGCTAAAGAGTTTTCTTCAATTGTAAGTATATGTCCGGTCCTGCGGGCCGTTTCTGTTATCAGTTCCTGGTCCAGGGGTTTGGCAAAGCGGGCATTTACCACTGAAGCCTTTATCCCATGCTGGGCCAGGTCTTTTGCAGCAATCCTTGCAGTCTGAACGTGGTGCCCTATGGCAATTATCCCCACATCAGGTCCTTCCAGCTCAATCTCTCCTTTGCCGATAGGGATCTCTCTGAATTGCCAATCAAGGCTTACACCTACTCCTGATCCCCTTGGATAACGAATAGCCACAGGTCCATGGTGTTTCAAAGCAGTGTAGAGCATGTGCTGGAGTTCATTTTCGTCCTTGGGGGCCATTACAACGAGGTTTGGAATGGCCCTCAGAAAGGAGAGATCAAAGGCGCCGTGATGAGTAGGTCCGTCTTCGCCCACGAGTCCTCCCCTGTCAATTGCGAAAACCACGGGCTGATTGGTCAGGCAGACATCATGGATGATCTGATCATAGGCCCTTTGGAGGAAGGTGGAGTAGATTGCCACCACTGGTCGAAGTCCTTCCAGTGCCAGGCCTGCTGCAAAGGTCACGGCATGCTGTTCTGCAATTCCCACATCAAAGAATCTATTCGGAATCTCTTTCTCAAAGGCGCTGAGCCCGGTGCCGGCAGGCATGGCTGCGGTGATTGCCACGATCCTTGGGTCTTCCTTGGCAAGGCGCACAAGTGTCTGGCTGAAGATGTTTGTATAGGAAGGCGGTTTGGACTTTGATGAAGGTTTTGACTTTCCGGTTGAGATTTCAAAGGGGCCAACGCCATGGAATAGGTCAGGATGACGTTCTGCCGGGGGATAACCCTTGCCTTTCTTGGTAAGCACGTGGACCAGCACTGGTCCGGGTATAGTACGCACGTTTTTAAGTGTTTGAATCAGAGACTCCAGGTGGTGGCCCGGCAACGGACCTAAGTATTCAAACTGCAAGGACTCAAAGAGCATTCCGGGAGTTAATAGCGCCTTTAAGGAATCCTCACTGCGCTTCAACACTGCCCATATATTTTCACCAACGCCCGAGCGTTTGAGGAAGGATTCAAGTTCCTTCTTAAGCCGGGTTGCCGGACGGCTTGTTAGTTTTCTGCTCAGAAAAGATGATAGTGCCCCGACGTTTGGGGAGATGGACATCTCATTGTCATTTAATATGACGATAAGGTTTTTCCTCAGGTGGCCGGCATTGTTCAGTGCTTCAAAGGCAAGTCCGGCACTCATGGAGCCGTCTCCAATTACTGCCACTACCTTGGAGTCCTTACCCTTCAGGTCCAAGGCGGTAGCCATTCCAAGAGAAGCTGAAATAGACGTGCTGCTGTGGCCGGTATCAAGGGTATCGTAAGGGCTTTCACCGCGCTTGGGGAAGCCGCTTATTCCATCGTCCTGACGTAATGTATGGAAATTATCTACTCTTCCGGTAAGCAGTTTGTGAGCATAGGCCTGATGTCCTACATCCCAGATTATTCGGTCTTTTGGGGCATCGAAGACATGGTGCAGGGCTATAGTCAATTCTACCACGCCAAGGCTGGGGGCCAGATGTCCCCCAGTTTCAGCCACGGTTTCTATGATCTTGCGGCGTATTTCAGAAGCAAGCTGAATAAGCTCCTTGGGCTTGAGGTTTTTTATGTCCTGGGGACTTTTTACAGATTCAAGCAGACCTGACATCGAATTTATGCTCCTTGTTATCTGAAGTGATCGGTTCAGGGTTCAGGGTTCACCTTGTTAAATTTCCCAAAGGGAACCCTATTTAACAGGGTGAACCGTTCAGGGTTACCTTATTGGATTGATGATTGATGATTGATGATTGTTAATTGCTTTATTCTCATGCCTTCTCCATTCCCGCCTGCCTCGCAAGCTTGTGGCGAGTGGGCAGGAAGAACTCATGAATCAACGGTTCAAATTTTCGGTAAACCCCGGACATCTTAACCCTTGAACCTTTGAACCCGTGAACGGTTACGGGCTTTTCAACTTGGAACCGTGAACGCTGAACCGATCAACCTAGGCACTATCTGTCTCTTTCCACTATATATCGGGCTATAGCCCGCAAAGGCTCAGCGCTATCATCAAAAAGTTCCAATTCGGAGAGGGCTTGTTTAAGAAGTTCTTGAGCCCTTCTTCTGGTCTCATAAAGTCCAAAAAGGGCAGGATACGTGGCCTTTAGATTGCGATCATCCGAACCTACCGGTTTTCCGAGGATCTCCTGGTCTCCTTCCACATCCAGAAGATCGTCTTTAATCTGAAAGGCCAGTCCCAGAGATTCGCCGTACCTTTTCAAATGGTATAGCTTCTCATCGTTTCCCTTACCCAGTAACCCTCCTATCTCCACAGATGTCTGTATCAGTGCTCCTGTTTTGTGGCTGTGTATGAATGAAAGGGTTTCCGCATCCACCGGTCGTCCCTCCATTAATATATCCGCAGTTTGGCCTCCTACCATTCCGGAGACACCCGCAGCCTTCGCAAGAAGAAAAATTGCTTCACCGAGTAAGCGGGAAGATATATTTTGTGTCAGCTCCGGCTTACAAATAAGTTCAAAGGCATAGGTGAGAAGGCCATCACCTGCAAGAATGGCAACGGCATCACCATAGACCTTGTGGCAGGTGGGCCTGCCCCTCCTCAAATCGTCATTGTCCATTGCAGGAAGATCATCGTGAATTAAGGAATAAGTGTGGATGCATTCAAGGGCGCAGGCCGCGGGAAGCAGCGCCTTCCGATCGCCACCCGCTGCCTGGGCTCCAGCCAGAAGCAAAATCGGCCTGACCCTCTTTCCACCGGACATCAGACTGTATCTCATGGCCTCAACCACCGGACCTGAAGGGCCATGCGGCTTTGGAAGCCACTTGTCCAGGGCGGAGTTAATCAGGTCCTGTTGTTCTTCCAGATATGTGCTGAGGTCAAAGGTCTTCACTATTTCCTTCCCAGGCCTTTAACATAGGCTCATTGTTTTCGTCCCGTGAAAGTTGCTGTATTCGCTTTTCTGCGTCATCTAAGCACTTGGCGCAGTATCTGGAGAGATTTATCCCATGTTCAAAGGTCTTCAGCGCCGCCTCCAGCGGGAGATCGTTTTCTTCCAGTTGTTTTACGTGTCTTTCCAGTTCTTTAAGGGCTTTTTCAAAATCCAACTTCTTATTCATATCTTTCCTCAAGCTTGATCAACATGTCACTACATGTTACCTCATGCCTCATGAAAGTGCGAGAGTCCATAACAGATTCTTCGACCACCATAGTTAATAAACCGTGGTCAGGGATGCATGCAGTATTGTTCCGTCTTGTTGAACTATGGCTGGCCTCTTGCCGGTTCACTATGGTTGAGAAGGATACCGTAAGGCCTCTGCTTGAGCCTGGCAACTCTGCCATAATAGCCTCGTGGCATGCAAACTTGATATATACCCTTTTTTGTTTCAGACATCACCCCGGAGTCGTCATGGTGAGTGGCAGCTCCGACGGGGAATGGGCAGCAAGGTCCTTAAGTAGTTGGGGACAGATTCCAATACGTGGCTCCAGACATAAAGGAGGGCTTCTAGCTATCAAAGAGATGGCCGGGATAATGCGGCAGCAGGGGTGTAATGCCGGCATAGTGGCCGATGGCTCAAAAGGGCCGGCAAGGATAGCCCAGAAAGGCGCAGTCATTCTGGCCAGGGAAACAGGGGTTCCTGTGGTGCCGACTGGTTTTGCTGCCAGGCCGGCCTTTAGATTTAACAGTTGGGACCGTATGATCCTTCCATTGCCCTGGAGCAAAGTGGTCATGGTATTCGGACGTCCGATTTCAGTACCACCGGACGCAAGGGGAATAAGGATAGAGGAATTCCGAAGAAATCTTGAAGATAGCCTGAATGAATCAACCCGTCTTGCCGAAGAGATTATAGGCTAGCTTTACCGTTCAAGGGCTCAGGGTTCAGAGGTTCAGGGTTGCTTTTCTTTTGTAAACCTTGAACCCTGAACCTATGAACCCCTACTAAGGTGAATCATGGATTTACATTTTAATTCCTTACATTTTAACTGGCTTGATGTTCTCCTGGGGGGAATGCTTGTTATTTTCGTTTGCCGTAGTATTTGGACAGGTTTTAGCAGGTCATTAGCTTCCCTTCTTGGGGTAATATTGGGGTTTTGGGTGGCTATCCACCGCTTTCCATCCATATCATTCAGGCTTTCACCGTGGATACAGGATGAGATGTGGCGTTCTCTGGTTTCATTTCTATTAATATTTCTTTTGGTGTATATTGTTATTTTTATTGTTGGAATCATGGTTCAAAAGATGTTCAAGGCCCTCAGATTAGGTTGGATCGACAGGCTTCTGGGGGCTGCTGTGGGCCTTGTCAAAGGCCTGGTTTTGGCAGGAGCCATTGTGTTTATGTTGACCATTTTTTTACCATCAAATAGTCCGCTGCTCAGGGAGTCATGTCTTTATCCGGCTTTGAGCCGAGTGGCACAGGTAATGGGAACGATGGTTCCCGGTCACCTCAAGGGTCGCTTTATGTTGAAGTGGAGAAAGTTTTACTCAGGCCCGGATAAGGGGCAGGGGCAAGAGATTTAAGGCATTATTCCGCAGCGCACGATACAATAAATGTTGAATGCTGAATGTTGAATTTTGAATTAAGGTATATGTTTTTTAAATTTTTTTCCATAATTCAGCATTTAACATTCACAATTCAAAATTGTGTCTGAACAGCCTTTTCGTTCAGGCACAAGTTAGTGTTCAATCCAATAGTTCGGTGACTCTTTGGTTATTATAACGTCATGGACATGGCTTTCTTTTAGACCTGCAGGAGTTATGTGCACAAAGCGGGCATTTTGCCTGAGTTCCTCTATGGTTTTACAGCCAATATACCCCATGCCGGCCTTCAATCCTCCGGCGAGCTGGTAAATAGTGGCGGAAATCGGACCTCTATATGGTACTCTGCCTTCAATTCCTTCCGGAACCAGCTTTGCCTCTGTTCTGACACTTTCCTGAAAATATCGGTCCTTGCTGCCATCTTTCATGGCCCCCAGCGAGCCCATGCCGCGATAGACCTTGTATTGCCGGCCCTGGTAAAGCTCTAATTCTCCAGGACTTTCATCCGTGCCGGCGAGCAGACTCCCTATCATGATGCAATGGGCACCGGCACCTATGGCCTTTGTCAAGTCACCGGAAAATTTGATACCTCCGTCAGCTATGACGGTTTTTCCATTTTTTTGTGCCACGGCAGCACAGTTATGGATAGCAGTCAGCTGTGGTACGCCTACACCTGCAATAACCCGGGTAGTACAGATGGAGCCCGGTCCTACTCCGACCTTTACGGCGTCGGAGCCGGCCTTAAACAGGGCCTCAGCAGCCTCTGCGGTGGCAATATTTCCTGCAATTACCTGGATATTGTGAAAGGTCTTTTTGATTTCAGATACCGCATTGATCACGTTTTTGGAGTGTCCGTGGGCCGAATCTATAACTACCACATCCGCACCGGCCTTGATCAAGGCATCCACATGTGCCAGGCAGTTCTCACCTACACCCACTGAAGCCCCAACCCTCAGGCGACCAATGTCATCCTTGCAGGCCATGGGATACTTCTTGATCTTTTCTATGTCCTTGATCGTGATCAGGCCCTTGAGATTTCCCTCGTCGTCCACTACCAGGAGTTTTTCAATACGGTGCTTGTGTAAGATGGCCTTTGATTCTTCAAGGGTGATCCCGACAGGGGCTGTAACCAGATTTTCACTTGTCATTACCTCGCTGACTTTGAGATCCCAATTTGTTTCGAATCGCAGATCCCGGTTTGTAACAATACCCTTCAGCTTTTCTCCTTCCAATACCGGCACGCCTGATATTCTATACTCACGCATTATCTGTTGTACATCCCAGATACGCTGATCCGGGGAGACCGTCACCGGGTCCACGATCATGCCGCTTTCAGACTTTTTAACCCTCTCAATCTCCCTTGCTTGGGCCTCAACAGGCATATTCTTATGGATAATGCCGATACCACCCTCTCTGGCCATGCTAATGGCAGCTTGGGCCTCAGTGACCGTATCCATGGCTGCGCTCATTATGGGAATATTAAGACGGATTTCGGGTGTGAGCTGAGTGGAAATATCTACCTCTGTCGGCAGAACGCTGGAAAAAGCCGGTAGCAATAGCAGATCATCAAATGTATAGGCCCCTGGTATTGGGTGGTTCAGCATGGTTATCAGACTCCTTTTCAATTAAACCTGTTAAAAAGCCAAGTAAAAGACCCCCATCGCTAACAGTCAACTCTTTGAATTCAGTTATATGTAATATTTCTCGGAATATTGCTATTCCTGCTAAGATAATATCTGCTCGTTTTGATTCAAGCCCGGATATACTCCTTCTCGCATGAATTTTCATGCCTGTTAGAAAGTTCCATAATTTATCAAGCTCTTGAGACCCGAGGGCATATCCTCTTATCCGTTGAGGGTCATACTTTTCCATGCCCAGTGCCATGGCCGCCAATGTAGTAGCAGTTCCACCAACTCCTACTATAACTTTGGGGGATTGGGGAAGTTTAGCAGATAAGTCCGATAGGTTTTGTATGATATGAAATCTGAGTCTTTCAAGCTCTTTGGGAAGCGGTGGATCTGTCCTGATAAACTCCTCTGTAAGATTCACTACCCCAATATTAAGACTCCAATTAAATAATATGTTGCTGTGCGTGGCCAATACAACTTCACTACTTCCTCCCCCGACATCCACAACCAGAAAGGGGGCGCTGCTTATGGCAGGTAATGTGGTACGCACGCCCATGACCGATATAAAGGCTTCCTCGTCTCCTGATAATATCTTTATATTAAATCCTTCCGCCTCTGCCAGGTCCAAGAACTCTCCGACATTTGCAGCGTTTCTCAGGGCAGCCGTACCACAGACTATTACATCAGAGACTCTGAATTTATCAAGGACATTGCGAAAATCCCGAAGCGTTTCAATTCCCCTTTTTATAGCGTTTTCAGTCAGTCTTCCATTAGCGGCAAGACCTTGGCCCAACCTCACATTTTTAAGTTCGGATGCAAGGACTTGGGGCCTATTATCCACAATTCGGGCCACAGCCAGCCTGAAGGTCTGAGAGCCAAGATCAATGGCAGCTATTGTCTTTTTACGAAAATTTGCATCCATATACGGGATAGTCTCAGTATTACGGATAATAACAGCCGGATAAAAATTTTCTACAGGAGCTTATGCAAATAATTCTATTGTCCGTAAAGTCTAATGAAGTGTTCGGCAGAATTATCAAAAAAAAGAAATTCCAGATTATATCTAAATTAAGCTATTAGCCTTTAGCGGTTAGCTATTAGCTTAATGATTGCGGAATATTTTTGTTATTACAAACTTTTACCCTGTTGAATGCAGCTTCGCTGCCCCCTTTGGGGATTCAACAGGGTGAACCCATTGTGTGTTATTTCTAATTAACGTAATACCTTGATTTTTAAAGCTAAACACTAATGGCTAACAGCTAATCGCTCAATTTAAGTTATCATGAAGTACAAGATCCTGATAGTTGAAGACAATCAAAAACTGGCAAGTCTTTTTCAAGAGGCCTTGGGTGATGAGTATGATACACATCCGGCTTTTAATTTGAAACAGGCTAAGGCCTGTCTTGATGGAATTCATGGTCTTTTGTTGGACCTCCAGCTCCCGGATGGCGAGGGGCTGAGTCTTATCAAGCCTGCCCGGCAGATAAATCCTTCCTGTGTGATAATTGTGGTTACGGCCTATGGCACCATCCAGAAAGCAGTTGAGGCTTTAAAGTTAGGGGCCACGGATTTCCTGGAGAAGCCCGTGGATCTTGAGGCCCTTGTTCAACGCTTTCAGAATCTGTTTCCGTTGCAGGGAATCAAAGACCTTGTGGCTGAATCAGCCAAGATGGTTGAGATGTTGCAAATGGCAGACCGTGTAGCTTCCACACCTTTCCCTGTTCTTATTACAGGAGAGACTGGAACCGGAAAGGATGTGCTGGCTCGTTATATTCATCAGCAAAGCGGCCGGAAAAAATTCATAGGGCTCAACTGTGCAAGCGTGCCCCGGGAATTGGCAGATTCGATGCTTTTTGGTCATTTAAAGGGCAGCTTCACAGGGGCGATCGAGACACGTAAAGGTCTTCTTTCCGCAGCCCAAAAAGGAACTCTTTTTTTGGACGAGATTGGAGAATTGCCGCCTTCTCTTCAGCCGAAGCTCTTGAGGTTTTTAGACTCTGGTTGTTATCTGCCATTGGGTAGCAGCCAGGAATCAAAAAGTGATGCCCGGATTATTGCAGCAACAAACAAAGATCTGAAAAAGGCTGTAAAAGAGGGCTCTTTCAGGAAAGATTTACATTTTCGTCTTACAACCTTTCCAATTCACATTCCGTCCCTCAGGGAGAGAAAAGACGACATTATTCCCTTGGTTAACCATCACCTTGAAAGTGTTGAACAACTGTTGGGCCGGAGAGTCTGTTTATCAGATAGTGCAAAAGAACTTCTTCTGGAATATTATTTTCCTGGAAATGTAAGAGAGCTTTTTAACTTATTGGATCGAGCCGCGCTTCTGACAGGAGGTAACATTACTGATGGCTCCCTCAGATCGTTTTTAAGTCCTCCTCCTGAAGATGAGCCGGTGCCGGGTGATTTCTGGTCGGAAAGCAGGGGCCATGTCTTGAAAAGGGAAAAAGAACTCATAGATGCGGCCCTGGCAGCAACTGGGGGAAACAAGGCCGCTGCAGCCCGCGCTCTTAAGGTCAGTTACAAGACCCTTCTTAATAAGATGAAAAAATTAGGCTTATGAGGCTCGGCACCTTTTTGGGAATAAGTGTAAACCGGCGAATGAAGGATGCCTGAGGCTTTTATAAAAACTGATTGGTAACTATTCACATTCCTTGGCAGGGAGTAAATAATTAGTGCTGATTGACATAGGATATGCTGAACGGTACATTGAAACAGAATTTATGATCTGTCATTAACATACGACAGTTTTTTTCCAGGAGAGGAATAGAAGATGTTCGGGTTAGGGATGCCTGAGTTGCTGGTAATTTTGGTTATAATTCTTGTCATTTTTGGTGCTGGTAAGCTGCCAAAAATCGGTGAGGGCCTTGGAAAGGGTATAAGCAATTTCAAAAAATCCATCAAGGAGAATGGAGAAGCTGGAGACGATGTCAGCCAGGATGAAAAGACTGGATCGTCATCTAGCCATGAAAAATAGCTACCTTATGAAGGCTGATAATAACTCTGAAGTATAGATCCCGGGACCTAAATCCGTTATGAAAGCATCATCCTCGACCTATCAAGATACTTCAATCTGGCGTTTTTTTTCGTCGGTTCGTCTGGCTGTATTTCTTCTAATTACTCTGGCCATAACATCTATTGTCGGTACTGTTATACCCCAGGGAGAATCACTTCAGTTTTATCTGGAAACATACGGCCCCGGCTTTTTTCGAATCATAAAGGTCCTGCATTTACATGATACCTATCATTCCTGGTGGTATCTGATCTTACTAGGGCTTTTTAGCACTAATTTGGTGGTCTGTACCCTGAGGCGCTTGCCGTTTACGCTTAAACTTTACAGGAGAGACAACCTAGCCGTGGATTCCGGACGGCTGTTAAAGATGCCTTTTAAAAAGGACTGGGAAATAAAAGGGGAACCGGATAATGATTCCACTCAGTCGATCGTCTCAGCATTTAAAAAGGTGGCCGGCAAGTTCCAGGAACGTGCAGATGTAGATGGGGGCAGGCTGTTTCTGGCGGAACGCGGAAAATGGAGCTACTGGGGCGTATATGGTCTGCATGGCAGCATACTGATTATTTTCTTTGGTGCCCTGGTAGGATTATTTCTGGGGTTCAAGGGCAACGTCATGTTGCCGGAAGGGGAGACAATAGATCGTATTGTGAACAGACAGACAGGAGAGCACATACCTCTCGGTTTTTCAGTCCGTTGTGATCGCTTTAATATCTCCTTTTACGATAATGGAGCACCAAAAGAGTACCGATCCGACCTGACAGTATTAAATGATGACAAGGAGGTCTCACATAAATCCATTGTTGTTAATGATCCTATGGAATATAGGGGTGTTACTTTTTACCAGGCAAGCTATCGGGCTATTCCTGAAGTAACCGTGCAGGTCGCCAAGTCTGATACCCCGCAGCGTTCCTTGACTATTTCTGCGTTTCAAAAGGTCTTATGGCCGGAGGAACAACTGAGCTTTGGTTTGATGCAGTATATGCCGGACGTCCATGGCAGATCTGCAGCCCAGATATGGGTTGGAGACAAGGAAGGTCGAGCAGGTAATTTCTGGCTTTTGAAAGGAAATAAAAAGGAGTTTCAACGGGGTGAAGACTTGTATAGGATTTCCCTGACTAATGCCAGACAACGATATCTGACAGGGCTGCAAGTCAAGAAAGACCCCGGAGTCTGGATAGTGTGGTTGGGCTGTACGGTCCTTATTGTTGGTTTTGCCGTGGTGTTCTGGGTTCCGCATAGACGTATGTGGCTCTGGATAGGTCGCCGGAAGGGCAAGACCACTGTGATTCTGTCCGGTCAGACCAACAAGAATAAATTGCAGTTTGAAAAAGACATCAGAAAGATTGAAGAGGCTTTGAATTCCAGTTTAGGAGCACCGCAATGACCTTTTCCAGTTCATATCTTTTCAGTTTAATTACTTTCATATACATGGGGGCTGCTACGCTATATTTGATACACTGGATCTTCAGAGTGAAGAAGGTGGGGTTGCTGGCTACAATCGTCACAGTTGGAGGCCTTGTTATTCAGACAGTCGGAATAGGCCTTAGATGGATAGAGTCTTACCAATTAGGTTATGGACACGCGCCGCTTTCAAACCTTTATGAGTCCCTGGTATTTTTTTCGTGGGTAACGGTATTGGTTTACTTGATTATAGAATGGCAGGTAAAGCAACGTGTGATTGGGGCCTTTGCAACTCCATTTGCATCCCTTTCCATGGCCTATGCGTCTTTTAGCCCCAATATTGAAGATAAAATACAGCCTCTCATACCGGCTCTTAAGAGCAATTGGCTCATTGCCCACGTCATCACGTGCTTCCTTGGATACGCATCTTTTGCTGTTGCCTGCGGACTTGGTATTATGTACCTTATTAAAAATAGATTCAGCGGGGGATCAGAGGGGATTATAGGTGTTATACCTGATTGCAAAATCCTTGATGAGTTGATACACCAGACAATAATCTTTGGTTTCCTCTGGTTGACCCTTGGCATAATTACAGGGGCTATTTGGGCCAACGATGCATGGGGTACGTATTGGAGTTGGGACCCAAAGGAGACATGGTCATTGATAACCTGGTTTGTATATGCTGTAGCCCTGCACGCAAGATTTGTCAGGGGTTGGGCCGGTCGCAGGATCGCCTATATATCGATAATAGGTTTTGTCTCAGTGATGTTTACATACTTCGGGGTGAATTTCCTGCTTTCGGGTTTACATAGTTACGGCGCGCAATAAATGTTGAATGCTGAATGCTGAATTAAGGTAGATGTTTTTTAAATCTTTTTTCACAATTCAGCATTCAACATTCACAATTCAACATTGCCTATAAAGGGGTTTAAATGTTCGGTTTAGGCACACAAGAGCTGTTGGTCATCCTGGTAATTGCCTTTTTTATCTTTGGGGGCAAGAAACTTCCGGAAATAGGGGCGGGACTTGGAAAGGGGCTGAGGGCCTTCAAGTCCGGTTTGAAGGATCTTGAAAATGAGGTCGATTCGGAAAAGCTTCTAGATAACAAATCCAGCAGTTCATCAAACACAGAAAAAAAGGGAAAGGTTTAGCGGCTTTACAGATTGTGTAGTATGCCTTTCTTCAAGCAAGCCATGATCCTCGCCGCAGGTCTGGGTACACGTCTGCAGCCCCTCACATTTCACTTACCTAAGCCTTTATTCCCGGTATTAAACATTCCTTTGCTTCACAGGTTATTCTGTCAGCTTGAGGAGGCAGGGTTCAGTAAGGTTGTGATCAACTGCTTTCACCTTGCGCATCTGGTGCTGGAGATGGTGGGGTCTTATAAAGGCAGGGCTGAAATTATTACACTGGTGGAACCATCACTGCTTGGAACCGGCGGGGCACTCAGAAATGCCCTGCTTCATATCTCAAAAAACGAGCCCCTGCTGGTTATAAACGGCGATGTGGTAACAGATCTGGATCCAGCCCAGGTAGTTAATCTGCATCAGCACCATGGAACTGTTGCATCGCTGGTGGTCCACGAGAGGGAACCGTGGAACAACGTGGCTGTGAAGGGCGAAAAGGTCTCAGGTTTTAATTACAGCGGGCCGGATGCCATGGCCTTTACCGGTATTTCTGTGCTGGAACCGGAATTTATAAGGACTATCCCCGAAGATTGCCCAAACTCCTTGGTTGACGCATTTAAGGTCGCGCTTGATAAGGATGATCGCTTACAGGCCTTGAGAGCTGATCAAATTGCCGGTCATTACATATGGGAGGATATAGGATCACCCGGAGGATATCTGTCTGCCCATAAAGTGCTTTTTGCAGGTGAAAATAACAGGTGCCTGGTTGGGCAGGGCACTGAGTTGCCTGGCGATCTTATATGGAAGGACTGGGTCTCTATAGGGCCTAGAGTGAGCTTAGGATCTGGTGTTACTCTTTGCAGGAGTGTGATTTGGGAGGGGAGCGATGTCCCTTCCGGGGCAGTTCTTGAGGATTGTGTTTTTAGTCCTTATGGAAATATTATTCCTTGACTACACTGCAAAAAGTCTGAAACATGATTCCGCTCAAAAAGCCAGAGATGCAAGGCGCGAGATTTTCGAGGAACGAGAAGTACTTATCAGCGTTCCCGGGTTCATGACATAGTCTATATATAGTCCAAGTTTTGAAATCCGCATGGCTCTGAGGCCACCGGAAAATTTTTCCTCTCAGACTCCCGTATAATCGTAGGTTTCTGTTCAAATGCCCCCGCTGGTTCAATTTGTCTGGTTCGTTGCTCTCATGCAACTTCTAGGCGAAGACGCTTGCCAAGAGCGTGGGCAAACTTCTCGAGAGTCGAGAGCTTGATGTCCTCGGCATGATTCTCGATTCGCGAGATTGCCGTTTTTTTTGTGTGCAAACGTGCGGCAAGTTCCTCTTGTGTCATGCCGGCTTCTTCTCTGGCTTGTTTGAGCATCACGCCGATCTTGAACTGCTCGTATCCGGAATCGAAGTCCTTTGCGAATTCAAGATCTCGGGCCTTGCGCTTCTTGATGTATTTCTGTAGATCACTCATTCTGTCTTCCTCCTGAAATAATCCCGTTTTCTCTCCTCGGCAAGCTGAATGGCTTGCCGTGGAGTCTTCTGCGTCTTCTTCTGGAAAGCATGAGACAGGATAACCAATTTTGTCCCATCGAAAAAGCCCAGAAACCGAAAGATGTTTGAGCCAGTCCTAACCCTGACTTCCCATAGATCTTCGGTATTGGGCATTTTCTGAAAGTATTGAGATGGAACGATGTCAAGTTCTTCAACAAGGTTCAGAACCCAAGCAACCTTTTGCGCTTGCTTGGATGATAGTGTGTTCAGAAACTCATCAATTGGGCTGCGTCCCATTCCTGTGCGATAGAATATGACTTCTCTTGGCGTGACTGTATGTTAACATGCGGGTTAACTTTGCGCAAGTCGGCCCACTCAGTACTCCCAAGGGGAAACGACGACAAGAGGTGAAAATTGTTTTCGCCAAGATGAGGGGCCCAAAAGGATCGCGAGGCCGTCCTTGAAGAGGCAAAAGTGAGGGCACTTCAACGCTCATCATAACTGATTGAAATTACGACCCCTAACAAGCCTTGCGAACCTCTTCTTTAAGATATAATATATCTTATATCTCTTGATGGAGGAACGAAATGGGAAAGGTGCTTGTTTCTTTGCCTGATGATCTGGTGGCTCGAATGCGGACGATCATTCCAACTAGACAGCGAAGTAAAGTCCTCGCCAAATTGCTGGAAGAAGAGCTAAAAAAACGAGAAAATGAGCTTTATAAATGCGCTTGCGAGGTAGATGCGGATGAAGCCCTCAACACAGAAATGGCCGATTGGGACACAACAGTAGGAGACGGAATTGAAGGATCTGAAACGTGGTGATGTTTATTGGGTGAATCTCGATCCGACAAGAGGCTCTGAAATTCGCAAAACAAGGCCCTGTGTTCTCGTAGGAGCGACACCCATCAACAAAGCAAGACGAACTGTCATTGTTATACCTCTTTCATCCTCCGGAGTGCCCAGACCACCTCTAACCGTTCCTGTCAACTGTCTTGGGAAACAGGCATTAGCAGTTTGTGATCAGATACGCGCAATAGATAAAACTCGTCTTGTCAAACGTGCGGAGTCTCTTGGAAAGGAAGATTTGGCCGAACTCGACAAAGGTCTTCGCCAGGTCCTGTCGCTCTGACTGAGGAAAAAAGGCCTCCCTGGCACAGATGGAGCACGAGCTATTGGCGTAATTATGTTCTTGACAACATATGTCCTTGGTGTCATATTTTAAAAATGAAATGGACCGTTCGGTTTGATACTGCATTTGAACCGGAATTCGCGGAGCTATCCGAGGATATTCAAGACGAGCTTCAGGACAGGCCAAACTTCTTGAAATTTTCGGGCCGCAGCTCGGACGACCCCGTGTCGATACTCTGAACGGGTCAAAGCATGCGAATATGAAGGAGTTGCGGTTCGATGCGGCTGATGGAGTCTGGCGCGTTGCTTTTGCCTTTGATCCGAAACGCTGCGCGATCCTGCTTGTGGCAGGAGACAAATCAGGAGCGAGCGAGAAGCGCTTCTACAAGCAGCTCATCGCAAAAGCGGACGAACGGTTCAAAGAACATTTGAACCGATTTAAAGAAAAAAGCAGAGGTAAGCCATGAAGACATTAAAAGATATCATGAACGGTCTTACGGCCGAGCGCCGCGAGAAAATCGAGACACGTGCCGAGGAGCTGATTGCAGAAGAAATGACACTTCGGGATCTGCGCAAAGCGCAGGACCTAACTCAGGAGCGCATGGCGGAGTTGTTAGGTGTTGGCCAGGACAACATATCCCGGCTTGAGAGCCGAACGGATATGCTGCTCTCTACCCTGCGGAGCTACGTGACCGCCATGGGCGGGTCTTTGGACTTAATTGTCAGATTTCCGGACAGGCCTGCCGTGGCATTGTCTGCGCTGTTTGGTAAGGAAGAGGTGACAAAAGGGAAATCACGCCGGAGACGGTCGGCGGAAAGCCGTGCAGAGCATCACCCATCTTAATTCCTCATTCCCATCTTAGGGCAGCACGGACATTCGTGCGTAAAGGGGTTGTAATAGCAGAGGATTAAGGTTGCTATCGCAAAGCTCAACGAACCGGCTGTCAGGAGGCGGTTTTTCATGTTGTTGTATGTGTAATTCTTGGTACCCGAGTTCACTGCCCATGTGATTGGAGCGGTCTCATTAATTTGGACACGGTTGCCGTTGGCATCCAGGCTGAACTGATAGGTGGCAATGGCGCCGGTGTCAGATTTCCTGTTTTCGAGATTCGTCAGGCGGGCGGCATTGTCATAGCCATAGGTGGTCAGGATGCTGTTGAAGTTCTGAAGACTGATCAGGCGGCCTGCCTGATCATAGGTATAGGAGGCTGTCTGGCCCAGCCAGTTTGTCACGGTCTTTAAGCGGTTCATCTCATCGTAGGAATAATAAATCTTCTTGTTGCCGGGATAGGTAAGCTCGATCAGGTTGCCTGCCTCGTCATAGGCATAGGAGACCGCAAAGCCGTGAGGATTGGTGAGCGATGTCAGGCGGCCTGCGGCATCATAGGTGTAGCTGGTGGTCCCGATGGAACCCGTCATGTCGGTCAGGTGGTCCAGTTGGTCATAGGAGAAAGAGATTGCTGAAGTATCCGGATAGACAATGGTATTCGGTTTGCCGCCGGGGGTGTAGGTGTAGCTGATTGTATCACCATTCCGGTCGGTCCTGGTGTGGAGTCTGCCATCATCGTAGTATGTGAAGCTGGTGGTTTGGCCAAGGGGATCTGTTTTGCTGACCACAAGCCCCCGGTCATCATAGACAAAACCAGTTGAGGAATCTGCTTGATCGGTCAGGCCGGTCATCCGGCCTATGGGATCATAGGTATAGGTTATTGGGGGATGAGAGCCCTTCTCGGTGTTCGCAGGATTGCCATCAGGATCTTCTTCCATGTTTCTGAAGCCGGAGAAATAGAAGTTGTAGGTGACGTTCTCTCCACTTTGCCTGGGCACGGTCTGGGTGTCCACCCGGCCAAGGCTGTCATAGGTATTGACAGCAGTAGTTATTCCCATGGGATCGCTCAGGCTGGTCATGCGGTGGCTATCGTCATAGCCATGATCCCAGGTATTGCCTTCAGGACCGGTGTATGACACAAGGTCGCCTTGGGTATCGTAGCTGTAAGATATGGACCTGCCTGCGGAATCGGAGACCGAGGTAATCCGGTCTCCTGTATAGTGCAGAGTAATGGTTCGGCCAAAGGCATCCTGCACTGTGCTCAGCTTATCACCACTGTAAGAAAAGGTCATTATGGTATTATACGCATAATTTATAATGTGACTCTGGCTTGCCGGGTGCCCGAAAAATCGTACATGCCGTTGACAATGACATGTCCATGCTGGAGTGGCGATACATGAGCGATAATGTCCGGTGAGAAACTAGAGCCGCTAGCTTTTGCTTGCGCCAAGAACTCGGCAATATGCATCGTGTTGTAGACCAAAATCGCGTTGGACAGCAGGCTCTGGATATTTCATATAAGATACAGGCAGCAAGCACCGAGAACGCACTTTTTTCATTTAGCATGCATTTTTTCTTAAGTGTTCTCCTCTTTGGTCCGATATTCATATTATGACTCCTTGAAGAAGTCCGTGTCATTAAATAACTAACTATATTTCCATTTAAAATATTATTTTGTCGGGTGCCATCATATTAGGTTATCCAATACAAAAAAGTTGATTGAAAGATCACATTGAAGAGACTGCCAAACGAATTCTACATAATGACCGTACTTCTTGCGCTTTCGATATTCTGTTTGGTGTCTGATGCGGCTGCGCAGTGCTTGCCGGAGGCGATATATCAATCGCCTTCAATGGCAGACGCTGAAAAAATCGCGGCAGGGTGTGGTGAGAGCGCCCCTGTTCAACATGCCATAGGCCTTCGGCTTGCCAGGGCAGGCAGGTATGGAACGGCACTTAAACGCCTTGAGTCCGCAATCCGTTTGGCCCCGAATGAGCTTTCCTATAAGACCGACCTGATAGTAGTGCTCTGTTGGGCCGGTGAATACAAGGAGGCTCTTATCAAATATGACAGGCTTCCATCATTGTTTCAGGGGCCGCCATATCTGTATCGCAATGTTGCCCACGCAGCCTACGATCAGAACAATTTTTCTTTGGCCTGCAGGCTTTATAAACACGTATTGAAAGAGATACCAGGGGATTTTGAGGGTCTCAAAGGGCTTATCTTTTCCTTGTGTAAGTTGGAGCGCTATCAGGAATGCGAAAAAGAGCTTACACCGTTGATGAGGGCACATCCGAAATTGCGGCACGAGGCAGTGTTTCTGTCCTTCTATGTCTTATGTGCGCAGGAACGGTTTTGGGAGGCATATACACTGTGGCGCAAGGTCGGGCCTGAAAGTGGATACAACTCAAAAAAATGGTTTGATGCCTGGCAGGTGAGCATAAGATCAGCTTCGCAGGATACGATCGCAGATCTTATGAGAGAGATGTCAACTAATGACGCTCCGTTGAAAGACCGTTTTCTGATATCTGCCTTTGAAGGCGGATATCCCGCGGCACTGGATCTGGCACAGCAGGCTGATGCTCATGAGCAGCGAGCGTGGCCCACCAGCTACCGTAATTGGCTGGGTTGGTGTTTTTTCAAACAGGGCGAGACGGAGAAATCTTTTGCAGTCTACAAGAAAATACTTGATGACTCTCCAAAAAACCGGCAGGCCCGAATCGGCCTTGTGTATTGCTTTAGCACCTTTGGGGATTTTGATCAGGCCCACGCAGTGCTCGATGGGCTCTTGACCGAGGCCCCGGAAGATTTTGAAATACTTTTTGCCCTTGCTTATTGGCAGGAGAAAAAGAAAGAATTCCTGGACGCTGTCCTGACTTATGAGAAGATTCTCAAGATCAAGCCCAGAAACCATAACGCCCGAAAGCTTCGTCTCATGGCCCTTTCAGATCTTGGTCTGCCGTCCCTGGCAATTGAACAGATAGGAGAACTTAAGTCAGATACACAGTTTTATTCAGATCTTGAATTGGACGAAGCAGCTTATTTTCTCCGTTGGAAGTTGGCCGGAGATGCTATTGCCATTGAACGGCCGTTACTTCTAAGCCAACCCGGCAATCAACGAGCGCTCTTTGATTACATACTGGCACTCAGACAACAGGAACATTATTCTGAAGTCAAAAAGGAATATGAAAAGCTTCTGGAAAAGGGAATTGTCCCATCCTATTGGGTAATTGAGGCTGCTGCCGACGCCTATCTAGAACAGGATGATCCAGAGAAGGCCGTGGAGCTGTACCGACGGATTCTTGAACAACATCCCAAATCCTTTAAGGCCCGCATGGGGCTTTTCTATGCCCTTCAGGAACTCCGTCAGTGGCGTTCTGCATGGGACCTGTTGGGAGATATTGATCAGAACACATCTCCCGGACATAAGGCCGGCAGACGATTTATCCCAAACTGGCAAAAATACGAAGTCGGGATTGCCCGTGGCTGGCTGTTGGCCTATGAGAACCGTCTGCAAGAGGCCGAAACATATTTTAAAGACCTCAATAGTTCCGCCCCTGCCAATACCGGAATCAGGACTGGTCTGGGGCATGTCTATATGTGGAGGGGGTGGCCGAGGCTGGCCCTTGAAGAGCTTTCCATCGCCATTAGCAGAAATCCGAATGAAATAGGGGCGGTAAACGGCAAAGCAATTGTTATGAATGAACTGGGTTTTGAGACGGATGCCCGCAACCTGGCATCGGCTCTCTACGAACAGTATCCGCAAAACAGGCACGTCCGGAGGTTGATCACTGAGCTGGATGTGGACGACATGAGGGAATCTGTTACGGATATCGTAATAGGTATTGAAGACGACAATTCCGGTGATCTGTACTTCAGGACCGAGGTCAATGAAAAAATAGCTCCTCAATGGCGCATCTATCAATACATCCTCTTGCAAAATGTCGAATACAGGGGTCGAAGTGAAGCTTACAGGCGCATAGGATTGGGGCTCAGACACAGATTTAATCCTGAGTGGTACTGGGAAGAGGAGGTGTCCTTTGATTTCTGGGACCATGCCGATTTCGGTCTTTCAACCTCATTTACTTATACTCCGGATGACTACTGGATCCTTGAGGCGTCCTATGACACTTACAGTACAAATATGCCGCTTAGGGCAAGGGCCGCAGGTGCCGACAGCGACGAAGTATCTCTTGGAATTACTTATCGTGAGAGTGAATGGCGGGCCTATTCGCTGAGTCTTAATACAATGGATTTCTCTGACGGAAATCGCCGCAATAGTGGATTGGCGCAGTATGAACAGGGTCTTTGGGTAAAGGGAGACTGGATGGCGCGCCTGTACCTGGACTGTTATGCATCACATAATTCCAAAGAGGACATGGATTACTTTAATCCCCACCAGGATATGAGCATATCGGCAACCCATATGTTGCAGGGTACGCACTACCGCCATTTTGGCAAATCTTTTGTCCAACGGCTGTTTCTGACAGCGGGTGGCTATTACCAGGAGGACTACGGTACGCACACAATCGGGGCAATCCGTTACGAGCAGGATATCAGTTTTTCTTTCAGGTCTGTCTTCCTCTGGGGCGTGACACTCGCCCGCAGGGTTTACGATGGGGATCCTGCAACCGCCCTGAGCCTGTACTTGACATTCAAGTATCGCTTTTAACTCTTATGAATAACAACAAATACAGCCTAATAAAATTCGCGCTCGCAATCTATATGATCTCCATCAGTATGGCTTTGCCTGTCCACGCCGTTTCAAAAGACAGCACTGATGAAATATGGATCCTTTGCTATCACGACGTGACACTTAAACCTTCATCTGATCCATGCACCATAACCCAGAGAATGCTTGCACAGCAGATCGAGTATCTGAGGACCCATGGCTATCATTTTGTAAGCATCGATGAGCTTGTCAAAGCTAAAGAGGGCCGGAAGATTCTGCCTTCAAAGTCGGTCCTGTTGACCTTTGACGATGCGTATTTGAGTTTTTATGAATTTGTGTTCCCTCTCCTCCGGCAGTTGAATTGTCCCGCTGTCCTTGGCGTAGTCGGGCGTTGGATCGACACGGCGCCAAAGGATATAACCGCGCCGTTAATGAACTGGGACCAACTGAAAGAAATAGCTGATAGCGATCTGGTGGAAATCGCATCGCACACCTATGACCTTCACCGGGATGTCTACTATAACCCCCAGGGAAATTCAGGAGCCGCGGTGAGTGTCCGGCGATATCTGTCCAAGGAGGACCGGTATGAGACGGAAGACGAATATAGGGGCAGGATCCGTGAAGACATGCAACGACAGAATAAACTGTTTCAGGAGAAATTCGGGTCCTCTCCCAGGGTCCTTGTCTGGCCTTACGGACGTTTTAATGCGATAAGTCTTGATGAGGCCAAGAGTGCGGGTATTATTTTCACGTTTGGACTGGAGGATGGCACAAACAGTCTGGAAGACCTCCACGCCGCCAGGCGTATACTCATTCAGTCCATGGAGATGTCGGATTTCATATGTGAAATCAAACAGATAGTGCCTCCTCCACTCATCAGGGCCGTCCAGGTCGATCTGGACTTGATCTACGATCCGGTGTCCGAAGACCAGACAGACCATAATCTCGGTCTTCTTATAGAACGTCTATTGGTCCTTGGCGTCAATACCGTATATCTGCAGGCCTTTGCAGATCCGGATGGGACCGGCAGGATAAGCAGTGTGTATTTTCCGAACCGGCATCTTGAAGTCAGGGCCGACATCTTCAGCCATGCGGTCCATCAGATCATGATCCGTGACATCAAGGTCTATGCATGGATGCCGACACTTGGTGTCATACTGCCGGATCGAAAACTGCAGGAGACCTTAAAGGTAAAGAGGTGCAACGAGACCGCTGCAGGAAAAGATACTTGGAAGCTTAGTCCTTTTGCGCAGGAAACTCACCGAATCCTCAGTGAGATCTATGAAGACCTTGCTGCACACAGCCAGATCTCAGGGGTACTTTTTCAGGACGACGCGGTTTTATCCGATCATGAAGATTGTCATCCATCTGCGCTGAATGACTGGGCCGATTTATTGGCTAAAACAGGGAAATCCGGGACCTCTCCAGGCGCGTCAAATCCTGCATGGATCTCACTCAAGACCCGGACCATCGATTTGCTGCTGGAAGAGCTTATGTCCCATGTAAGGAGCTTCCGTCCCTATGGCAAATTCTGCCGGAATATTTTTGCTGAGGCCGTTATTAACCCGGCCTCAGAAGAGTGGTTTGCACAGTCTTACTCCTCAGCCCTGCAGTCTTATGACTATGTAGTCGTGATGGCCTATCCGCAGATGGAGCGCCGGAATGACGCGATTTCATGGCTAAAAGGATTAATGGAAGCTGTTCGGATAAATCCTTTTGGTTTGGACAAGACCGTCCTTAAGATTCAGGCCTATGACTGGGGCGGCAAACATTGGATAGACACGGATAAACTCCTTAAGGAAATGCGGGTGCTCGAAGCTAACGGGGCAAGGCACCTTGCCTACTACCCGGACAACGTGTTTGAAAACCAGCCTGACATAGACCTGATAAGGCTTGAGATGTCAACCAGGGGCTTCCCCTATATGCCGGAAAAATAGGATAATGCTGGATTCCACTTTTCAATTCCTTAATAACTTTGTCTTTCTCTATCCCCTCTATCTGACGTTTTTTTGGATGATCGGAGGTGTCCTGTTCTTCTGGCGTCACGAACGTGGACGCGACAAACCTCCTGAACTTCCGGAGTATCCTGTCTTTTCCGTGTTGATCCCGTGCCATAATGAAACAGACACGATCAATAGTACAATCACACAACTAAAAGGCCTTAATTATCCTAATTACGAGATCATAGGGATCGATGACGGCAGTACGGACGATACCCTGGCCATTCTCCACAGTCTGGCTCAAGATGAGTCGAAAATGCGTGTAATCTCCTTAAAGGAAAATCAAGGCAAGGCCACAGCCTTAAATGTCGGTAGCCTGGCTGCAAAAGGGGAATTTCTCCTGAGCATTGACGCAGACTCGCTGTTGGATCCGGACGCATTGAACTGGATTGCCTGGCATTTTGTGCATTATCCCAGAGTAGGCGCTGTGACAGGGAATCCCCGTGTGCTTAACCGCTCGAGTCTTATCGGCAAGATTCAGACCGGGGAATACGCCACGATCATCGGCTTGATCAAGAGAACACAGAGACTTATCGGCAAGATACTGACGGTTTCCGGTGTTGTGGCCGCATTTAGAAAACAGGCCCTTGTTTCAGTGGGATTCTGGGACAATGATATGGTTACTGAGGACATTGATATAACCTGGAAACTTGAAAAAAAATTCTGGGACGTCCGTTACGAGCCAAAGGCTATTTGCTGGGTTCTGGTACCTGAGACACTCAAGGGCCTTTGGATACAAAGATCCCGCTGGGCTCAAGGTGGAGTTGAAGTCCTGCGTAAGCACCGGGATATTTGGAAAAACTGGCGGCATAGACGACTCTGGCCCGTCTATATAGAATACGTCATTAGTGTCATCTGGGCCTATTCTCTTTTTGCCCTGGTAGCCATTTGGTCTGTGCAGCAACTTGGCGGGTTGGAATCCCTGGCTGAGATGCCTCCACTGGTTCCGCCCAGATGGACAGGGGCGGCCTTGGCGTTTGCCTGCATTATCCAATTCGGCGTCAGTCTCCTTATTGAGCGACACTATGAGAAGAATATCCTGAAGTACTACTTTTGGGTCATATGGTATCCTTTCTGTTATTGGCTGATCAGTGCTCTCACAGTTACATGTGCCGCACCAAAGGCACTAATGAAACGTCCTGGCACACGCGCCGTATGGCGTAGCCCTGACCGGGGACTCAGACCTTGAACAAGACAATAACTACCAACAATATTGAACTAATCGACAATCCTAGTCTCAAGACCAGACTCCAGACCATGACGGAGTGGACATTTACTTCTTTTTTCTGGATTACGTGGGTCTATCTCCTTTTTCCCCTGCTCAACCTCCTCCTCTGGTTTCTTGTGGGTTACACCCTTTATGAAAAGCTGATTTCGGGTTATGCCGATTTCATTCTTCTCCTAAAACACATCGGGCTGATTACTCTTGTGATCTTTATCGGACTGAGACTATGGGGCTATTATAATTATCATGTCTTTGGTAAACGCAATCGCAGACGACATGTCCCTCAAGCAGATCCAAATCACATGGCTGAATACTTCGGGATCACAATCGACGAGCTTGAAGCCCTTCAGAAAGCAGAGACCATCAACGTGTCCATCCGTGGTTCTCACGAAATTCTTGAAATTCAATTAGAAGACCGTCGAACCACCTGAAAAAGAAATCCCTTTCCTTTTCTGGTAATTATTTTCTCCTGCATTAAGGAAACGGTTTTCTCCGTCCTTGCGTTGCCCTTCATAATCCCCTGCAAAACAGGCAAAGTCGTCCCCAAAAGAGCAAATAGAAATGGCACGTTTATTGCTGTGGTAGGGATGAAACAGTTTTTGGGCAAAAAAATCTTGATAATATATCATTCACAATAGGAGATAATTATGAACTGCAAATCCTTAGGAATTCTGACTATCGTACTTATACTGATGGGAATTACCTTTACATCAGGCATAAAAAGCGCTTATGCCCTCCCAGTGTCGGAGGCTGATGCGAAGATCAATTGGGACACCTTTTCTGTAAAGTGGAACGGGACCGAAGTGGACTGGCTGACTACAGATTTTTCTTCTGAGTCTGATGCTACAGGTTCGATTGCGTGGAGTGGTCTCAGCTCCGACAATTTCGGCGTGGAGGCATATGCATCTCCGGATTCGATTATTAGTAACCAGGCATGGGCTTCTGCCGGCGCCTGGCAGTATGGAATATTTGCGGCGAACAGTGATGGTACGCTCGATGTCTCAGTCGAATATTATCTACATCAGAATTTAGACACAGATGCAGGTACGGCCCAAGCAAGTTCCGAGGTATGGCTATGGTTGGCCAGGACTGACATCGATGGCATCAATAGTGAGGACTCGTTTGCCATATCCAATGACATTACGGGAGATTATAGCGAATCCGGGATTTTGACCGTATCGCTTTCCCTTGAGCAGGGGAATACAGGTGAACTCTCGATTGGTGTATGGAGTGAGACTGAGACGAATGCAGCCAATCCCGTACCTGAACCGGCCACAGTTATCCTTTTGGGCTGTGGTCTGGTAGGCATTGCCGGTTATAAACGGCTATGTGGTAACAGATCCGGATCCGGCCAGGGTAGTTAATCTGCATCAGCACCATGAAAGTTGTTGCATCGCTGGTGGTCCACGAGAGGGAGCCGTGGAACAACGTCCCGCAATGTTTTCACATTACTTCTCTCCTTGACCATACGGAGATGTATGTCTATTTCGTTCGTGCTTTAGTACCGGGAAGCTCGACTGCTTCTTGACAATAATAATTGTCGGAATATAATCGCGATTTTAACCGGTGGGCCCATAGCTCAGTTGGTCAGAGCCACCGGCTCATAACCGGTTGGTCCCAGGTTCGAATCCTGGTGGGCCCATTTAATAGTAAATGCGAGGATAGTAAAAATTCTGACTGAATACGGTATTGAATCAAAATCATCTCAGACCGGGCAATCTGCAAAGCAGAAGGTGCAACTCCATCATGTTGCACCTTTTTTCGTCTTGAGGGCCTCAAACAGAATCAAAAAGTGGAACAACTACTATGACCCCAACTGTATGTGAGATATGGGATGTTCTTAGCAAGTGGGCACCTCCCGGACTAGCAGAATCGTGGGATAATACAGGGTTACAGGTTGGGGACCCGGATGCGCCTGTTCAAAGACTGATGGTCGCCCTTGATGCTACAGAAAATGTATTAGAGGCAGCCTCTGAGCAAAAGGCCCAGATGGTATTGACACACCATCCTTTACTTTTTAGGCCCGTAAGCTCACTTGACATCTCAAAACAACTTCCCCGCCTTCTGGCGGGTTTTTTGCGCGAAAACATAGCCCTTGCAGCAGCCCACACCAACCTGGACTCAACGGTTGGCGGCGTTAGCGACCTGTTGGCCGATGCGCTTGGTCTTTCTGACGTAAAACCTCTGCAGACATCTGAACCAAATCCGCCATCAGTGGGACTGGGAAGAATCGGCAACCTTCCCTATGGCTGTAAATTATCTGAAATAATGCTCAAGGTCTCAAGCATGTTAAGAAATCCATGCCTTTCAGTAGTGGGCCATCCTGAGCAAATGATTACCAGGGTAGCTCTTTGCGGAGGTTCCGGATCGGACCTTTGGCCTATGGCTGTGGATGAAGATGCCGATCTTTTTCTGAGTGCTGAGATCAAACACCACATTGCCAGGGAAGCAGAACAGATGGGAAAGGCCATCATAGACGCAGGACATTTCTACACAGAATGGCCTGTAGTGCCGGCCATGGCTGAATATATGAAACAGCAGGCATCAGATGAGGGATGGGACTTAAAAGTAGATATTTTTGACGATGAAAGATCCCCATTCGGGCTCTGGATAAATAAAAATGTGAAAACCGGCGAGTTTGTGCCTGGTGCAAGGCCCTTGCTCTCTATAGATACTCCCTTTTTTTAGACAAGGAGCAAAAATTGAAACCAGAACTTGCAATTCTAGTACGATTACAAGGTATTGATCTTGAACTTCATAAAATAAATGAGGAAAAGTCCTCTGTTCCAAAACATCTTGAAGTCCTTCAAGAACACCTTTTATCCAAAGAGGCGGAACTCAATGAACTTAATGAACGTATAGCTGAAATTCAGAAAAGGAAAGTTGACGTAGAGGATGAGTTTGAGTTGGAGAATATACGTTTTGGAAAATCTCAGAAGAAGCTCTCTTCGTTAAAGACTAATAGGGAATATCAGGCACTGCAAAAAGAAATTAACGAAATAAAGAAGGCCAACACGGTCAGGGAGGACGAAATTCTGGCCATCATGGAGGAAACCAGCTCTCTGGACGAAGAAATCAAAGAAAAAATGAAACAGGTCAAGCAGTATCGCAAGGAAATAAGGGCAGAGAAAAAACGCATCAAAACATTAGAGGCCAGACTGGACGCCAAGACTGCTGCCTTAACTGAGGAAAGACAGACTGTATCCAAAGATATCAGCCCGAATATGTTATCCAAATATAACTTCCTCAAAGACAGGAGGGCCTGTGTTGCCGTAGCAGCAGTGACTGATGGTGTCTGTTCTGCATGTAACATGAATATTCCTCCTCAACTCTATAATGAATTGCTAAGAGATGAAAAAATCTTAACTTGTCCTTCTTGTCAGCGTCTGATATATGCTTTAAAAGTAAGTTAATGGTAACTATTCAGGTGGATAGACTGAAGGTAGAAGGTTTTTAGGGACGGAATCTAGGGCATTCGATCGTTAAGAAATGCTTGAAATCCTTCAGCCTTCAGCCTTCAGCCTTCAACCTGAATAGTTACAGTTAAAGTATATTTTTTGCCGGCGGAGACGGCCGGTGATCGCCGGGCAATATTTTTGCCTGGAGGAAAGTCCGGGCTCCACAGGGCAGGGTGGTCCGTAACGCGGACCGGGGGCGACCCCAGGGAAAGTGCCACAGAAAATATACCGCCGGGCCTTTGCCCGGTAAGGGTGAAAAGGTGAGGTAAGAGCTCACCAGCTGCTGCGGTGACGTTGCAGGCTTGGTAAACCCCACCCGTAGCAAGACCAAATAGAGGAGCGCCTGAGAGTGGCCCGCTCGAAGCTCCCGGGTAGGTTGCGTGAGGTGTCGAGCAATCGACATCCCAGATGAATGATCACCACCTTGGATCGTACAGGGGAACAGAACCCGGCTTATGACGGTCTCCACCGGCTTTTTTATTGTTGATTGTTAGATTGTTGATGGATGATTTAATGAAAGAAAAAAAGGCCTCAAAGGCCATCACACTCGCTGATCTGCAAAATAAAAAGGCCTCAGGTGAAAAAATCACCATGCTCACGGCCTACGATTACAGTATGGCCAGAGTAATAGATGAAGCCGGTTTGGATATAGTTCTGGTGGGTGATTCTCTGGGCATGGTGGCCTTGGGTTATGACTCCACAGTGCCGGTCACAATGGAGGAAATGATCCACCACTGCAGCGCAGTCCGGCGAGGAGTTAATAGAGCACTGCTGATTGGAGACATGCCTTACCTGTCATACCAGGTCTCCAAAAAAGAGGCGGTAAGAAACGCAGGCCTGTTTCTTAAGAAATCCGGATGCCACGGCGTCAAGCTGGAAGGTGGCTCTTACATGGCCTCTACCATTGAGAGAATTGTCAAGGCGGGCATTTCTGTCATGGGGCATATAGGCCTCACTCCCCAAACAGCAATAGCGCTTGGTGGATACAAAGTACAGGGCAGAGATCTGAAATCGGCAAGAAAGCTACTTGAAGATGCCAAGGCAGTGGCTGATGCAGGGGCCTTTTCGCTTGTCTTGGAGTGCATTCCGTCTGCTCTTGCAAAAATGATTACAGAGATAGTCCCCATCCCTACCATAGGTATCGGAGCAGGCCCGCACTGCGATGGCCAGGTCCTTGTAACTAACGACCTGCTCGGGCTTTTTAAAAAATTTACACCGAGTTTTGTAAAACGCTATGCAGACCTCGCCCCGAAGATCAAGGAAGCCTTAGACGACTTTATTGATGAAGTAACAAACGGGACATTCCCCGGGCCGGAGCACAGCTTCGGAGGCGGAGATGAGCTTTTGGAAGAGCTTAAGGACGCGTGAGGGACGGGACGGAGTGTTGCCCTTGAGGACTTTCAGAGATCTTTTCTTTTATTCGATTGGTAGCAACTACCTTTAAATTGCTTCGCGTATCTTTTCATCTCCGATGCCCGTTCCGTGATTTCACTATAGTGTGAAAATTCCCCGGTTTCGGTGTCTGTAATCCCTATGGAAATGCTCGTTATAGGGAATATTTTTACACGGTTCTGTCTGTCAACGGATTCGATGCAATTCTTCATCCTGTCTTCAGGGTTATAGAGGGTAGGTATAATTTCGTCAAAGGCATCTATGATTTCCTGAGATGTCTCTTCTATAAGGTCTAAATCCATTATAAATATAAAATCGTCACCCCCTATGTGTCCTATAAAACTATTATTGGGCTGCTTATTCTTTACGATGTTCAGGATAAGACGTGCGGTTATCTTTATAACTTCATCTCCACGGCTGAAGCCATAATAGTCGTTGAAGGGTTTAAAATAATCAAGGTCCGCATACGCAAAGGCAAAGTCTTTGCCTTTATCGAGTCTATCCTGTATCTGCCTGTTTATTGAAATATTCCCTGGAAGCCTTGTTAAAGGATTGATCTCGACGACCCTTTTTGATCTAATAATACATAAATTAACCCTTGCAAGTATTTCTTTTTCAAGGTCGGCTCTCCGGATATAATCTTCGGCAAAGAAGGAATCCCATCTGGGAACAGCAAACTTGTCAGGCAAAACAGCAAGAACAGGCAATTGATTAAACATGGGATCTTTTTTTAGATTATTAAGAATATTGATTGTGAAAGAGTCATCCATATTGATAGCAAGGATCATCAGATCCGGCATAGAATTATAAATATAGTCCAGGGCAGGTTCTATCTTGCTGAAAACAAGTGTCTTGTGCAAATTTTTCAAGACGCTTTCTATGATATTTGTTAAAATAATATATTGAGAGACAACTACAATTGTATTCATTACAACGGCTCAAAATAGACTTTTTTCCAGTGTAACCGGAGATAATTCTTCTGTTATCCCCAAGGCATTTTCCATTTCTTCCAGTATCTCTTTCAGGTCTGTTTCACTTAATTTAAGGGCTTCAAAAGCGACTGAGTTTACCGCAGGCACAAAAGGATCGCCGGCAAAACCCACCCCTTTTGCCCTCAGTAGAATATCAGCTAGATGAACAATTGCAGTTTCGATAGGGGCATTTTTTGAGAGATGTGGATTATGATGATATTTTATGATTTCTACCAAGTTGCGAGGGAAAAGCCATTTTTCTGCCAACCAGGATCCTATGTCGGCATGATTAGCAATAAAGTGATCCCCCTCCGTCTCAACTATTGTAATATTCTTGAGTTTTGCTTCGTTCATTGCTTCTTTGTATTCCTTGGGGAACTCAAGTAATAAAATGATCTTTCCTATGTCATGGAGTAGCCCTGCTGCATAAATGTCATCGTAGTCCTTTAGCCCCTTCCTCTTGGCCATCAGCCTTGATGTAATAGCACATCCGAGAGAGTGTTCCCAGAGCCCGAGCATGGCATTCTGCATGAGTTCAAATACAGAGGCGCCGACAAGCAGTCCCTTTATGACATTCGAACCAAGGAGTACCGTTGCATGAGATGCAGAAGAAATCCTGCCGGGGAATCCATAGAATGCTGAATTAACTATCTTCAGAATTTTGGTGGTCAGAGCAGGATCATTCGATATAAAATCACCGATTTCTTTCAAAGATATTACAGGATCCTCTATAATTTTTGAAATCTGTTTCAGGGTACTTGGTATCGTTGGGAGGCTATTGATATTTTCAACTTTCCTGCGCAGACTTTTTATGTCCATGTCAATCATACAGGCCCTCTATATGTTCTTTTACCAGCTTTTTTAACACATTCATATACGGCCTGTCTTCCACGTTTTTGAATCTCCGGTCCAGTTGCGCAAGTGCCTCATCTTTCGGTATGCTCTGCCGACACGGACCATCGATATAGACACCATTGATTTCCATGTCTTGGATCTTTTTTATCAACATCTCTGTCAGTTCTGTATCCTTGCTGAGCAAGATCATATTATCCTTGATCACGGGCCTCGCAAGTTTCATCCCCGGTTCGAGTTTATCTACAGGAACTCTTGGCACAGTTATTCCCCTTTTGTGTTACCATCGACATAATAACACAGAAATGTGAGGAAAATTTTGAAGCAGGACCCACTGAGAGGCCAGAGGATGAGGATGTGGAAATGGACCTTGATGAGGACCTTCCCCGGACCCCCAAATCTCTAACCTATCTGAACAGTGGGATTTGAGGAAGGCCGTTTGTCTGATGTTCCAGCTCGGCCATTTCTGCCAGAGACGGCAGGTCTGACAAATCCTTTAATTCAAATACCTCCAGGAACTGCCGGGTCGTGCCATAAAGTAACGGGCGACCGGGAAGGTCCTTTCTGCCGACAATTCTGATGATCTTTCTGTCGAGCAGGAAACGCAGGGTGCCGCTGGCGTCCACTCCTCTGATACTTTCAACCTCCGCCCTTGTTGCCGGCTGTCTGTACGCCACAACGGCAAGCGTCTCAAGGGCTGCCCTGCTGAGTCTTACCGGACTTGACCTCTTAAGCCTGAGCACCCAGCTTCGCAAATTCCTGCGGGTCTGAAGACGAAATCCTCCAGCTACCTCCTTGAGTTCAAAGCCGCGTTTTTCGTCGTTGTACTCCCTCTGGAGAATTTTCAATGCAGTGATTATCGCACCTCTGTCGTATTCAGGCAGAAGCTGAGTAAATTTCTTCAGACCAATAGGCCTGTCTGCTACCAATAACATGGCCTCAAGAATAGATTTTAGACTATGCCGGCTGGTTGCCATAGAATCGTTAAGTGAGAAGGCGTCTCGGTGACAATTACGTTTCTTCCACTACCACGGTTCCACTGACCTTGATGTCCTTGCCATTATCGTCAATAAAGGAGAGATAGGAGCCTTGGATCTCTATTTTGAAACGGCCTTCCCAGTTCCTGATTACGTTTCCATTGCAGTCATAGAGGGTCACTTTTCTTTCGATCCCGATGATGTCTGATTTGAGGTGTTTTATGCTTTTTTTCTGCTTTTCCGTGCACGCAGGGAGACTCAGCATAAATATTGCCAAGGCAATGAAAAAGACGATTTCTTTTATCTTCAGACGTCTAAAGATCATTTGGCTTTTTCCTATCCCAATTTGTAACAGTTTACGGGGTTACCACGCCCGTTTTACCACAACCTACCGAACTGTAAGCGTTTACAGGGTGCTGCAGATGCGAGGCGTACGGGTACGCAGACGTACTCCCTGTACTTCAAGTGCCCGACAACAAAGCAGATGCGGTGCCCTGTGAACGCTTACCCCAATTCAAAGGTCTTGAGATTGACCTCAAGAGGCTGAAACTCGACTTTTTCAG
>CBETWD010000004.1:0-39734 GCA_965539945.1 uncultured bacterium | reverse complement strand
CCGGCAAAAGAGATCATTCGATGAAGCCAATGATAATTGAAGAGTTATCTAACAGGGTGAACATGGTAAAATGCTCCAGGATAGGCTATTCTCAGTGGTCGTGCCATAATCGCTCCTTTATCATCAAAACGATATTATGGCCTCTGCACATCAAAAGAGCCTATCTGTCAGGAATGAAGACCCCTCGTCTCGCTTCAGATCAAGGTATGACCCCCGAGGCCAAAAAACCAATTTGTTTACTTGACTTCTTCCTGGTACTCTGACCCCGCGTCTCCACCTTGGAACCGAACGGAGTCTAGCACAAGCAATCTGTGATCTGTTGAGCCCATACTGAATGAGACTGTGGCACACCTGAATATGTATGCGCAGTCGGCTGAAACAGTGTTAAATATTGGGAAACTCAGCCTGGATACATCTTGTGCCAAACCAATTTCCCCACCAGATAGTCATTGCCTGCCTGCCATTGAAGTTGGGGGTCTCGTAATTCAGCGGATAAGGCCCATGGCTGTATTCCGACGCGATCATTTCCAACTGCAACGGGCTCAAAGACAGCCAGGGTATGTCCGAATAGCGGCGTTGCTTGAGCATCGCGAGATAACCGACCGCGATATAGATGTTGTATTCAACATCGTGAGCCAGCAGCATCCGATAGGCCATTCTCAGATTCCCCGGCAGGGCTTCATATTCCTGGGTGGTGATTGCCCTTTCCGATCGCGGTCGGAAGGGAATGTCGCCGATCACCTGAGCGGCGGTACTGGGACGGACCTGACTGAATCCCATGGACCAGTCCGTTCCGCCGAAGGGCCCATAAGCTGACCAGATATCCTGGAGACCACTTGTCACGTCAGCCCCGCGAAAGTAGAGTTCCTGCCAGAGCACGGCGGCGGCAAAAGAGACCTTGTTAACCCCGTGTGTCCTCGCCGCCGATATGATATGATCTTTATTATCAAGTAGTCGCGTTACCGCTTCCTCTCTTCTGCCCGGAATCACCTCTGAATTAAAAGATTCGCCTAAATAGCCTGCCAATCTAGTTCGGTCAAACTCTCGCTGAAGCAATAGGTCGCCGTTTTTCTTCTTAGCCGGAGTAATCGGAATTGAATTGCCAATCCTAGACTGGTCATTAGACTGTTGCACGACATGAGTCAACTCATGAGCCAGCAAGCGCTGTCCTTTAGCCGTTTCGGGCGCGCATTGCCCTTCGCCAAAAACCAGATCCGTTCCCACTGTATATGCCAATGCATTTAAGGCCCGCGCCGATTCTGCTGCCAGCACATCGGTATGCACCCGCACTTGGCTGAAATCACGTCCAAAGCGGGGCTCGAAGAAAGCACGCACCGATTTTGGCAGAGGCCGACCCCCATCTCTCAGGCCGGGAATCCGAGCCCGAAGATCCGGAGGAGCTTCTTGAGGCGGGATAGAGAACAATTTGGCCTGAAAGATTTCTTCCTTTTCCTTTGTTTTCTCATCTTGCTCCTCCGGCTGCCCAGCCAGTGTCTCCTCATACCCCACGGATGATCTCCGGACCGGATTGGCCTCGGCCTTGTTGGAGGCCTCTACACAGTCTGAATGGCGTGGGGCTGGCATCCGCATCACTTCATCCGCCACACGGTCCGCCTCCTGCTCATACTTGTCACCTGGCTGGCCGATTTTTGGCTTTGCATGAATAACACCAGATTTGAACAATTTCTGTACCGCTTGATTACCGATGGATCTTTGAAGGAATAAGATGTGATCCGTGGATGAATTAATTGATCGAGAAAAGCTAGACTCCCGTATCCGGTAAACCGAGTGTCTATTCTTTGGTTCAGGTGTTTTAGAATTTACTTTTAGTTTTGAATGCAATTAATTAACCATTAAAATAAAGAGATTGACTTTGAAAAAGGAGCAAGTCTTCATTCTTCACAGATTTGATTTCTTCATTATATTATTGCTTTTTAGCTTTTTGTAGCGAACAATCTTCTGTGCGATGCACCTGCTTACCTGTGATACGCAAGATTCTCCGATACTAAAATGTCCTCCAATTTCTTCCCCCTCTTTCCAGTCATTGGCGTCGTTGACGCACCCAGAGAGATCATTTCCCATACTAGGACAATCGTTGATTCCTATATCAGTGAGCGTTTCACTACTCATCTACTTTCCTTAGAATTACAAACCATAGATTTCAAACTTCTATTAACTGTTAACCCTACAGTGCCACTTAAAATGTCTAAGATTTTTGTAAAAAATGGAAATTAGCATTAAATTTTCAATACTTACAAAAGAAAAGCAATAACAAATAGTTGTGGCAATTTTTTAGAAAATATTCAATTATAATAATAGGTTATGACAACAAGCTTCAATTAGACGAAAAATTTTGTGCGAATTTATAAGTAGTTGATAATATTATATATTATCTAAGTATTTGTAACTACAGACTTTTATATAACTCTCTAAACATATTATACTTTTAACCAAAAAACTTGAAATAACGCCCTAAATCTGAAAAGAAAGTAACGTTGTAGGGTTAATAGATATTTATAATTTTATGGACGTTATCTTTTACCACTCAATGCTGAGAATGGGCCGGATGGGTAGCATCCGTCGCTCAGCAGGTGGTTCCGGAATGTACGGAGACGGAACACCGCCGACGACGTCTCGAGCACGCAATAAGAGTAGATCTGCTTCAGTTCGCGGTAGAGCAGCGCGCATCTGGTCAATAAGCGGTTGTCGTTCGTCTCGCCGGCGAGTCGCATCGGCCCTTAGGTCCGGTGAACTCGTTGGATCAGAAATCCTACGGACGGCGATAAAGTAGTGTTGTACAATAGACGCCTGCTGCTCCACGGTGTATTCGAAAAAACTCTGACCTGGAATTATACGATAGTCATATGCAGCGCCCCGTCTACCATGTGCGATTATCCCTCCCAGATTGGCAAATAGGGATAGGGAAATATACGAGCTCCCAAAATGCTGATATTGCCACACGTGAGTCAGCTCATGGATGAATGTATGCGCCATGTACGAGTTAGTTATCGTAAACCTCTGTGGTTCACGGATTGTGTTGCCCACTACGCGCCAATCAACACCTCGCGTCTCGGAAGGAATGAAACGGATCCGCGAGTAATCCAAACTAGTGCCAAACACCGAACGGGCGAGGGCCACCTCTTCCCGGCTTAAAGGCCGCCCACGTCGTCCGGCACCCCAGATCGCAGTGTACTGCATGAGGGTTTCGTCTATGACTGGAGAACCAACTCGGACACCTTCCCGCCATATAATAGGGGAGCTACGGTATATGGACTCGCTGACTCCATGGACAAGTTCATGTGCAAGGAGATGTTTGCCATCATATGAACCGATATCATATTCACCTTGATTAAATCCAATATGATGACCTTTTGTGAAGGCTCGGGCCTGAATCGAGTCTGCAAACTTTGCCGTCAAATCGTTATGATGAATTCGTACTTGACTCAAATCAACACCAAATCGCGGTTCAAAAAGTTGACGTATCGATGTGGGTAATGGTTGGCCTTGCCCTTGAAATAATCGGATTTGTGAATCTAATGAAGAGGGATTAGGCAAACTATTGCCAAATGGTTTGGACTGGATGAGCCCTTCTTCTGCCTTACCCTCCAGGCAGTCTGGCTCTTCCATTCGCATCACCTCATCGGCAATTCGATCTGCTTCTTGTTCATGTGGATCATTGGGTTGGCTGACTCTGAGTTTGGCCTGGATGACTCCGGATCGCAACAAGCGCCCGACGGCCTGGTTGCCGACAGTCTGCTGAAGGTGCAGGATTGGGTGGATTGGGACGCGGGACTGCTCCTCTGAGTCTTGGAGGGGCTGCGTACTCCTCTTTTTGCTCGTTTCGGCTACCTGTTCACGTTGCATATTCTTCGTTCCGTATGTTACCTTGCATTAGGGCAAAAGTCGCACTTCGTTCTGGCTGGATCGCCAGATCCAACCCTAAATGACGGAGACAATCCGTCGCGAACAAAGATGTGCATATATAGTCTTCTATAGATCTTAGCCAAACTCTTGATTAATAAGCACCGCCTAAACGCAAGAAAACCGCATCGGCATTCGGGCTGTTACGCAAAAGATTAAAAAAGTGCTCGTAGCGCAGATCGATACGGAACGACCTCAGTTCAAGGCCGACACCTGCTCCGAGTGTTGGTCCGAAGGCGGGACGTACAGGCCGATCTTCGCTCCCCTCCGGGGCTGCTCTCTGTATAGTGCCACCGGCCAAGCCAGTCACAAGGCGAACATTTACTGGAATACTGAGTTGCGATAGCGAGGTCTCGACGCCAGAGGATACAGCCGCCAACACTGAGGACGTGGGCGCGTACTGAAGCTGAACCTCAAGAGGGATTTGGAAAAGGGTCCCTGCTCTTGAGATGGGCGTAAAGTTAATCTGCCAAGAAGCTGTGAGCAGAGGATCTACTTGATCTCCCACCAGCATACCTCCACCCGCGAGCAGTCTTTGGCGCCGCCACCTCCGCTGTTCTCTAGCTCGGGAGGCTATTGCCCTAACCGCTGTGCGTTCCTCCGCCGTTCCAGAGCGGACATCAGGTAACCTCGTTAATTGGATCAGATCGAGCCGTTCTGGTACCAGGTTGCGGAGATCCTCCGGGACTTCAGAGAGATAAGGTGCGGTAAAGGCCTCTATGCGCGTCTGTTCGGCGCCCCCGCCGCTGGAGACTCTCAATTGACTCTCACCACCTGAGGAAAGAACGATGCCGCCGCCCTCCCTCCGAGCCGTTAAGTCCAGGTGCTGGAAAAGAGTGGTTGGAGGCGATTGCGCGTCTGTTCGTCCAGCCAGCACGAGGTTAAAAGTCCCCTGGGGCTGCCGTCGCAAGCGAAGGGTAACATCGCGGAGTGTCATGGCCGGACTACTGCCCTGCGCTGGCAGGCTGACCGAACCAGAGATAGCGGCCTCGAAGAGATCGTCACTCGTCGTTGTGACGGTCGCCACTCGATTCTCTATTGCCCTCAGAGCCGCACCAAACTGTGGCTGGAAACCGGACAGCATTCCAAGCCAGTTATCAGGCATGATTCGGTTGAGTACTACTCGACTCCCCTGGGGATATGGGAATATAGTTCGAGCTGTGATCCTTGGCATGCCCTGAGAGGCGGCTTCTCTTTGGATCACCGAGGGCTGACTTCGGAGGTACTGAGAATTTCTTGCAGATGTTTGTTGAAGTGTATGAGCGAGTTCGTGGGCCAGAAGTTTTCGGCCTTTGATAGACTCCGGCCGGAAACGCCCTGCACCAAAATAGATATCCTGTCCGATGGTAAATCCATGAGCGTTCAGCTCACTGTTCATTCCGGCGGCATCGTTACTTGTATGCACTCGCACACTGCTAAAGTCAGCACCAAAACGAGATTCCATGAACCGGCGGGTGGAAATTGGCAGGGGTTGCCCTCCGCCTTGACTGCTTTTGATCTGGCCTTGCAACGATCCAGAAAGCGTCAATTGCTCACCTTCGGTCTTGGTCTGAAGCAACTGTGTGATGTTTGCTGCCAAGGGTTTGTGTTGCATCTCTACTTGTCCCTCGTGGCATGCTGTACATTTCCCTGATTCTACTGGTGATCGTGCGGTCACTATTTGGTCAGCAATCCAGTCTGCTTCTCGCTCGTACCTATCCGCATCATGCATTGTCATGGACTTGGCCTGGAGTCCTCCGGATCGCAGTAGACGCAGGACTGCCTGATTGCCAATAGTTTTTTGAAGAAACAAGATGTGATCAATGGGCGAACTCGTTGGTTGAGAGAAATCAGTACTTTGTTTTTTAGGAACAGGATTTCCTCTTTTTACTTCAGGTGCCTTGGCTGTTGCTTTAGCTTTCATTCTTATTAATTTTGGGCCTGTTTCTCACTACACAATATAAAATTCAATTTCTATCGTTTAAAGGGAAAGACTATTTGCTCCTTTTCGATTGCTTACTCTTCACCTGTTTTGTTTTGGATTCAGGAATTACGATGTTCTTTGCAGCCCTTGCGGTTGGTGGTGGAGGTTGTAGTATTTTTCGCACTTCACTTGTGAGTTCCTTACATTTGCGAAGTTCTGCAGTCAGTCCTTTGTGTCCCATTTTTGCAATAGCCAATAGTTCCGTCTCATCTTTCTTAGGATCAGACTCTTTTACAAATTGTTTAAGAAGCTTTAGCTCCTTGGGCTTTGATAAATGCGCGTTGCGAATAAGAATCATGCGAAGTAATTTGTCATGAGTCTTCATCAACGGTGGAACGAGTTCATCAAATAGGTCGTAATAATGATCTCGAAACTGTTTAACATATTCATCCCAACACTCCAGAGGATTATCATCAACGTATTTCAAAAAGGCTTTAATTTTAGCTTTCTTTGAGGCGTAAAGCCCTTCTTCTGCCCACCTTTGTTTAACAAGGTCTCGAATATGCATACGTTTACTCCCTATTTCTTAATTTCTAACAGTCTGACCGTTGGAACAATCAATCTTAAAAGTTAAGTATTGTTGTTAAACAAATTCGAGTTCCAGCCCTGACTTCCTGCATTTTCCATCAAGGCACTGCGCTGTTACTTTTACCCGGTCTACGGTTTCATTAACAGAAGTAAGCGTGGTTTTTCCCATACCTTTTTTCATCTTTACAAGCCCACGTTTTGTTGATAATTTCCCACGGTTTGTAGAAACCTTAATCGTGCCATTATAGCTATCAACCACTTGTCCATCAGTATCAACAACTTTTATTTCAAGTTCAGATTTGTCTTTGCCATCGCCTGTCAACTCTGTCTTTTCAGATGAAAGTTGTATTTTCGGTTTTTCAATGACCTTCTTTGTTTTAATATCAACTAAAAACCCACTGATTCCTGGAGAAAAGCTTTCAGGTAATTCCCTGGTCATTATAACATCAAGGTGCTTTGGATCATTATTAGTCACTTTACTCATCACGAAATCGTCCATAGAAGTCAGGTTCATTACCTCCTTAAGATCACATTCACAGTAAATCTCCTTTTTAACATCAAAGCTGCGATGTATATGGACTATCCTACCGGTTTTATTGTCATATACAACATAAGTAATAATAGGAGATTCTTCTTTTTTCGCCATGGTTTATATACCTCCCTTTGACATATAGCTATTTTTATGTAGATACTTTATTCATAGAATACAACACCAATTGCAAATACAGATGCATCTTGAAATGAACGTGCTCTAAAGATAATACGTTGACCATAACCAGTGTAAGCAGGAGAATGAATATTGCTTGTTGAGCCTGAGGCGCCAAAATGACGTCCATCACAGATCCAAGTCCCAGTCCTGTTGCCATCTATTGTATAAACATCAACAGCAAAGGCGTCTCCACGATCAAAGTCATGTCTGGGGTCCATACCAATTATTGATGTAAAGGCTGTAAACCTTCTGGAAGATCCCAAGTTTACTTCTTGTGTAGTAGTTCCATCATCCGCATACAAGAAACGATAGGTAACATAACGAGTTGGGTTGCCGCCGAGTGTACGATAAATACCATCTACTTTTGTCCTTAATCTGCTGTCTACATCAACTCCATTTGCATAATCATTTGCATAATTAATTATTAGTTTATTAGTATAGTCCACTAAAGCCCTTTTATTCCCCCCTGAACGGCCATCCAGCATAAGGTCCCATCCATGAATATGGACATATCGTGCATCGATATCTAATGCGTTTCCATAAGGATCTATTTTCCTCATTTTCATGGTTCCGGTGTTGCCATCAATTTTCGCTGACTCATTACCAGAGTTATCTTTAACAATCAGATCTCCCTCATTACCCGCAGCGCCAAGGTAAAGGGCTGCATAGTTACTGTCAAAGTGCATCACTTCTCTACCGGCTCCATCTCTAACAAAAATGTCTCCCTCATTTCCCTGGCTCCCGATATAGAGAGCGGCGTGACTTGCATCAAACTTCATCACCTCCCGCCGAACACCTCCAATCTTTCGCCAGACAAAGATATCACCCTCGTTACCATCCACTTTGAAGGTGTCATCTCCCGAATTATTGCGGATATAAATATCTCCTTCATTACCATTGACTCCAAGGTATAGGGCCGCCGAGTTGCCATCAAACTTCATTACTTCCCTGCCTGAGCCATCCTTAACAATCAGGTTTCCTTCATTCCCATTGGTTCCAATAGTCAGTGCTGCTGCACCATTAGCATCTAATTTCAAGGCTTCTCTACCTGCCGAGTCCTTTGCTACAACGTTATTAGCTCGAACCTCAAGGTTCGAAAAGTTTCCTCCCCCCTCTTTTATAAATGAAATACCATCTCCGCTATTAGGTACAGTAATCTGAAGTCCTCCTCCTGTACCTGGTCCTATTTTACCTGATGGTGTCTCCTCGACACTGTTTCCAACCTTTTCAGACCGTTGGATTCGCAGTTCTTCAATAGTCTCACCAATTAAGCGTCTGCGGTAAGGAAGTATACCATCTTCAGCCTTTAATGCCGCCAAATTTCCTGAAGCGTTTATTTCTGCAATTGCCAGAATAATTGATGTGCCGTCATCTACATATGCACCAGTGCCTGAGACAGGCTGTAATCGTAACCACGGCACCTGTTCCATCCTGCCTCCTGAGCCTTCAGAAGGTCGCATGATCTCTGCGAATTGTATCGTCACGTAGACTGTCTGCCCTACATGACTACCCGTACCAAGATGTACTGGAGTAGTTTTCTCATCATTAACATTATAGGAGACATCTGGGTGCTCTGAGCCAACATAACCATGGCCTACACTAGAAAGCGAAATGAGCTGACCATTACCGTCAATTGCAACCCCTGGATTAACAACTATCTCTGTGCCACCGATAGTACCACTCACTTCCAGGCCACGAGCAATCCCCCAATCATGCAGGTTAGAGTTATGCATGCGGTGCATGGGAATATGAAATTCCTGTTGGTCCTCAGCGTGGTTTCTACTGGAGTGTGGAAACTCACTCGGTGGATCATAATATCGGTTCCTTTTAACCTTTTCGTATGCCATTGCTGCCTCCTTAAATTGTTATTTAAAAGTCCATCCACCAGGAAGTATGTCCTGGTTTTTGTTCTTCAACAACTTTCATAACTCCTCTGCGAATTTTGTTCCGATTAGCAAACGAAGTGAGGCGCTGGCGAGAAAAGAGTACCACCACGCCAAACTCATTCGATTCTGCCCTCCAATTTATATATGAAATACTTCTAAGAGATTCACCACGATCTGCTATAATAAGTTTTCCTTTTTTGTCCATTACCATTTTGGTTGGGTGTACCAATTTTCTTTCATAGGTTAATCTGGTAATAAGCGGGGGGGTTTGAGATAAATCCACACGATAAATGGCTGCGGTTTCAGCCATATACCGATAAGTTGGATCACTACCTGCAGGGTCAGCCGGATTATATCCCCATCGCACGCCAGTATCACATACAAGGAGTGATTGATGGCTTTCAAAGACAAGTCCAGTAGGAAAGATCAGGGGATTCTGACCGGCTGGGATTCCACTCAAGAGCGAGATCTCAGACCACCCTGCAGCAGGGTCAACTCTCACCAGATCGACTGGGTTGGAAGAATATTGATCCTTTGCATCGGCAACAATAAAACGCCCGGAGGAATCCATTACAAGGGCAGTGGGCTCAACGACTGTTGCCAAAGGATGAGAGGCTGCTGATAGAGGCCCTTCACTGACCACCACAATCTTTGGCGCTGCTGCTCCTGCCGGTGGATCTCCGAGGGCATGAGCGCCGCGATCCAAAACCATAAAATTCTCGGAGCCATCTAAAATCATATCTACAGGGTGTACAGCAGGAAGGGTAACAGGGCGGGAAGGGGTAATCGTCTGATCAATGACCGTTGTTATGGTATACGCAGGCGGTGAGAAGCGGTAAATTGCAGAATCGAGTGAACTACCGGAAGAGATTGTCCCTATATCCAAAACACTGTATTGATCCAGACTATCAACGACTACTGCCGTGGGATTCTCCAGGGGACTACCTGTATGGATTGGCTGAGGCATAGGTAGGGGAGTACCCGAACTATAGCCAATTTCTCCTGTGCTTGACAATTTCCACAGTGCGGGCCGTCGAGGTATGGTCAAGGCCATGTCCCCCTGATCAGCGACTATATAGTTATTGTTGTTATCTACATTTATAGCAGAGGGATGAAGTAAGACTGTTACAGTGTTTGCTGGCATTGAGACAGGTGAAACCGTATTACTGTGTGCTATTGCATGAAGCAGGGCTGTACCATCATCCTGAAATTCAGCGCGAAATAGAGCATCTCCATCATCAATAGCTATCCGCGGCTTTGCCTCGGTCACAGCGTAAATATCGAGATAAGTGTGCAGGCCCTTCTTTAATCCACGCTGTTTATAGATGGATACCATTTCTGAGATGAGCTTTCTCTGTTGATACTCGCTCCAGTCCTTCTGTAATGTGAGTGCAACCCATGATGCCAGCCAGGGCAGAAAGTCTTTATGTGTACGCCAGGGATTAAAGGTTCGATAGAGTTCGTCAATCGTTTTTTCAAGATAGTCGTGTTCATGGTCTCCGTGAATAATGGGAACCCCATCTTGAATTCGAATCGGTACACTCGTACTCGCCATCGGATAGGTGTTTGCCAGGCCAGCACTTAATGTGATAAAGTCATCAGCGAATTGTTGTACAACAGCCTCTTCGATCTGTATCCCCTGGATGATCTTAATGAGACTTCCTGTTCCCAGACCTGTACCATTATCAACACGGAAGGTAGTTTGACCAGGAACGAGATCTGCGATGCATACAGTTCCTACAAGATATGGGCCACCAGCGAGGCTTACAACGAGGACAATTTCAGCCCCATTAATATGATCTATTTGCACCCGTTCTGTTGTCCCTACAATGGTAATTATATCACCAGCCCTGAACCTGGCAGTATCGGAGACATTGGTTACCTGAATTCTGTCATTAGTGGCATTAACGATAGTGGCTTCTACCCTTATAGCCCGGGCATCTATGAGAATTCCAGTAAGGACCTTCTCAAAGATGCGGAGCGTACGCCCCAAGAGTTGTGGCGGATCGTTGTCAGGTGACCACAGGACAGGGGGAAGGTAGTTTGTATAACTACTATTATCTGTCATGGCAACTTTAGCTCCTAAATTTTGGTCACATTAATTATATGACTTGCGGTACTGCAAACTATTTCATAATCCACCACTTGTATCCAAACACTCGGTACTCCAACCACAAAAGGTCGATCTGTCGGTTGATACAGGGGTGTCATAGCCTCTATCTTAAGATCAGAAATGAAACCAATCTCTGAATCTGGCTTGATAAACTCAAACAGGCTTGAGATCGTAATATCCTGCCCCACCTCCCACCCCTTTTTCTCAGGGCCTCCTAAAATGGGATGAAGAAATTTCCTTACTTTTATTTCTATTTCATCTTTTAGTTGGTTTGATGTGGCAGGATCTGGGGTTAATCCAGTGCCCACTGCTTTTTGCCAGACTTTAATGTCAAGATGTACCCTGATAGGTAAATACCGGGGGGAGGTAACATGGAGCATTGAAGTAACAGTCCGACGTTCTTCTAAGAAGTCGGAAACCTCCTGAAGCAATTCCTCAGAAGGTATAGGTGTGGAATTAGTTAAGGGGGCCTCGCCGATAATAACTACATTAACATTCCCTGTATCACGATTCAATCCGCCATATGTCCAAGGGTCACCAACACCAGTGAATCCTATAAGGCCCGTTTCATAATTTGTAAACAGCCTTGGCGGCAAACAGCGGACTTTTTTTACGTCCGTTGTAGCTTCCTTTGCAAGGTATTCAAAATCCTCTACAGTTACAGCCCGATAGCGATTTCGCAGGATTTCAGGACCACGGCGTTTGGCATCTTCAATGCTTTCTTCATCTGAACCACCTGAGGCAGCCCCCAAATTTGTAACAGAAGTAATGCCTGCAATAGGCGTACGTATAACGTTTATTGTGTCTGAAGGGACATTACCTTCAACACCACCTATCACGTAACGGTATGTCTGGGCGCGAATTTCGCTTCCTGAGGGGGGAATTGTCCCGTGACCATCCGTCGATGTGATAGCGTCATAGTTACCGAAATTAATGGTGGCGGTTACTGGGTTAAGACGAAAATAATCACCCGGTCCTTCAGGAAAGTCGTTCAGGTGTGTCCAAACAGTCCATGGCCCAAATCCACCACCCACAAGCGGCTCCCGCACACGGATTGTCAGGTGATCATAAGGTTCCTTTGCCCCCAGTCTTTTAAAAAGAGGGGCATTTTTTAACTCGTAAAATTGAAAAGGCTTACCGTTACTTACACCAGGCAGTTCCGGTTGAGTTATGGTAAGGGCATTGGTTGCAAAAACACTGTTGAAGAGAATGTGCTCCAAATCTAATTGAAACGTTTGTGGCAGTAAATTACTGATTCGGATACCAATCCAGAATTGGGGTTGATCAATTTGATCTGTTATTGAATCGGCAGGAATGCCGGACCATGATTGTGGATTTTGGTTGCTCCAATCCGCTGGTACAGTGAGTGAAACACTTCCATTTTTCTGAAAGACATCTGTTCCATCATTAACAGTCGGGATGCTGGGCCAGGTCGTTGGTTCCGCGGTTCCCCGGGAATAAAGCCATTCGATTTGGATATCATTTTTTCTTGCTGGTTTAGAAAAATGGCAGAGTAGAGAGATCGCTTCTGTACTAGCCAAATCAAAGCCAAGTGTAATTGTGATCGAATTAGCTGTAGGGATGTTGATTGTCATTCCAGAGAGAGGTGAATCTACAAGATTGGAAGTTACATTTTTATACTTGTTAAATATTACTTTTCTGATATATAGGGCTGAATTAAGATTAATCGGCAAGACCCTTAAGTCTTGATCCGTTTCAAAAATAATCGCCTCTTCTTCCTCAGTCTGTTGTGTAGAAACTTGGCTTCCCTTTGGCACCATTGTGGGAGGCATGCTACTGGCTATACGATAGGTTAAAAAAGTAGATGCGGGAGTTGCCGGATCTCTTGTGACTCCCAAAAGATTCAAAAATTCGATAAAGTTTTTATCAGGTACCTTATTGAGCCTGTAGATCATACTCTCAACAATCCAGGCAAATAACTCGATCAAGGTTATTCCTAAATCACTCGGATTATGATCTGTCCATTCAGGAGCATATTTGGGTATAAGGGCTTTCGCTTCATCGAGAATATCTTGCCACGTTCGATCATCTAAATTGGGAGGTACCAATCTGCCTCTTGACATACTTTTCCCCCTCTATTTTTGTTCTAAATAAAATGGATAAACCAGATTCTGTGGTTCATAAGTTGGTTTTATCTTATAATGGATATGAATCATCAGGCGTCCGTGTTGGTTGTCATTTTCTACAATGATTTCTTCAAGTATGATCCTCGGTTCCCAAGTGGTTAAACCTTCTTCCACGTAATAGCGTGCAAGGTTTGCAGTAGCAGTATTGTTTGGTGCAAATACAAGGCTTTTCAAATTACACCCGAAATTGGGCCGTATCACCCGCTCACCATGCTGGGTCCCTAAAATAATCAGTATGGACTCTCTGACCTTTTTTTTATGTCTGGATTCGGTAATCCCACCACGTGGATTAATCCGCAGTGGGAAGGCAAAACCTTTGCCGAGAATGTCTGTGTTCATATCTTAGTCCCCAATTTTTACACTGTTGCTTCCCTCTATAATCTTTCCTGTTAATTCTGATGGAACTGGATTGCTCGCTAAATAATTTGTCAATGCTGTTTTGAGGGCGCCACCTCCATCGTTTGGTGCAGGCGTCCATCCAGTGATAACGCCAAAAAGCCCACTTAGCCAATTCCAGAAAGTAGGATCTTCCGATGACGTAGACCTAATTCTGTCTTCCTGTCGTGCAGCCCCATTACTGCCATTATTCATATTTATGCCTTCAACCCCTATTGTATCGTCGAAAACAATGGTTTGGCCTGATCTAGATTTAATAACTTTTTTTTCGTTTAAACCAGTATTCACCTCAGGGGGCCTGGCTTGTCCATTCCACATGCTGCCGATAACAATGGGTCTATTTATGTCTCCCTGCTCAAAGACAACCAAGACTTCATCACCACGATCCGGCAAAAAATATGTTCCCCATGAATCTGTCGGATTACCGCCAGCCATCATGGTGGCAATACGCGCCCAGTTACTGACGTTAACATCGGAAAGGCGAGGAAATGAGAGTTGAACCCTTCCCAATCTTTCAGGATCCACATTATTTTCGACTATACCAATAGCTACTCCATCAATCCTTTCCTGTCTGTTTGGAGAGGGGGATTCTGAAATCCTCCTTCGCAGACTTTGCAATAACGAAGTGTTGTATTTCTGTGACACCTCAAATCGCGTTTGATAGCCGCTCTCATTAATGGTGTGTGTTACTTTGCTCAGGGTATATTTCCCGCTGAAGCGCTTTCCAACTCCCCTGATTTCGACCATATCGCCAGCACGAAGTTCCGGTATACCAATACAGCTACCAGAACCCTCGTACAATCCCTGCAATAATTGCATGAGAATTGACTTTGCAAGTACTGTTGCATCAAGGTAATTCTCAACAGGCTGGTCACGAATGACATGCCTTCCAAGGCTTACCAGTTGTTCAATAAAGCCACTTCCAAGACGTTCAATGATATTATCCAGATCAGATCCAAGGGCAATTGCCGGCAGTATAGTAACAATCTTTTGAGCAAGCTTGTAGTCATACCCACGAATCTCCTGGATTCCAAACTGCCCTGAAGTTGATAGACGGGGGCTGAAACTACTCAAATTTTTGCCCCACTCCAGCGTTACCATTTCCGTTTGTGGTCGTGGGAATCTAAAATAGAGCTTATCCCAGTAAACATAAACCTGGAAGAAATTCTTACCTGCTAATTCTTTCAAAAGCGCCCAGTCACTTCCTGTTTGCTGGACAGATTCTCGTGGAGGTGTTGGCGCTGGATCAACAATCGGAATTAGCAGGTTTTCTGCGGCGATCTGGGCTGCAATTAGACTGTCGTTTATATATCTGAATGCAAAACGGGCTGGTTTATTATGCCGCAAACGATGCGATTTGTCATAACCCGTAATCGTGATTGTTGGCGCACCACTCTGAGGAAAGGAAGGATTGACCGCCGTAATCTCACCTAGCATCATTGCCTCCGAATTTCCGACATAACCCATATATATTTCAACATTCTTACCTACATTAAATAAGGGTGAATCAGTAAAACCTAAATCGGCATTATTAAGTTGGATTGTGAACATATCAGCCGCATCAAGATTGTTGTCGTAGGTCAGACTGATGACAGCCTTTGTGACCTCAGACTCCATGGTTAGACCCTGTATTTTTATAGAAAAATCAGGTGCATAGTATTGCAGCATTTGTTTCCCTTAATTAATTTTGTGCCTTTGTTTTTCTAATGGTATGAGTAATGGCATTCCCAAAGCAAGCTTGAGGGGATTATCAATATTATTTAAATCCGCAATTTCTCTCCAATCTCCTGGATCACCCAATACATCACCGGCGATATTACTTAATGTTTCCCCTTCTATAATATTGCGTACTGTTGGAGGCCCAATAAAAAGCCCCTTCTTAATTTCTATGTCTACAGCTTCGTATTCCTTAAAACTGACTGTCAAAGTTGCCCTCACAGGTGTCCCATCTTCTAAAAACATGGTGAAACGCTGTCCTGCACTTTCTAAAACACATTTAAAATTCAGTCCGCCCCATGAAAATAGCAGAATTGGCGGAGCCTGAGCATTTATTTCTATCTCAAGAAGAGAAGTAATCTTGTGTGTTTCATTTCTGACATCACTCTTCAACTCATAGGTATCGAAAAATAATTCCATATTCAGATTGCGAATGTTACCGCGAACATATTGGATAGGAGGTGTTTTAATGCCGGGGATGCCGATTTCAGCAAAGGTGTTTCCCAGATCCAAAGAATACTCTTCAGGATTAAACATAACTGGAATACGATCTCCTGTCTGTATATTAGTTATGATTGCTTTTTCAAGTGCCATATCTTCTATCCACCTCTCTCAAATTCAATTCTGATTCTATCCATTATGTCTAGATAGACCTCATCCTTAATCAATCTAAGTTGCCTTTCTGAGAGCTCGGTTGCAGTATTTGAGCCTGTATTCGTTTCAGGGGACAAGCGCAAATCTCTTGAACTCAAAGCAGTCTGAACATGGGATAACTGGTTATTTCCGGAACTAAATTTTGACGGTTCTTTGTGTCCCCTGGGTGATACTGGTGTCTTTAACGCGGTGGTCATTGGAGTTCTCGCCTGGGTATGGAGCAACCAGTTATCATCGATGTAGCTCCCCTTGGTACCGGAAATTGACTGTTTTGTGCATTCTCTGTATGCCTCTATAGGTGAAAAATAACGGAGCACCCTCTTTTCATTATTCAGTGCTTCGTGCTCTTCAGCTTTACGAACATTAGTCATCATATGTTCTGGCACATTTTTGTTTTCCATTCTTAATTGAGCAGCATGAGTTAATTCATGGCCAAGAAGAGCAATACCTCTCTTATCTCGAGGATCATATTTTCCGGCTTTGAATAATATCCTATCTTCATAAGCTAAGGCATCAGCACTAAATCTCTTCGCAAGAGCATCAGATGCCTGATTTGCATAGATTTTCACAGACGGGATACGAATATTTAGCATGTCAGCCAAAAAGTCTTTCAAACGAGAGTCAAGTATAAAATGGCTGCTTCCCTCAATTTGACTACCAGGTCCACTTTCCCCAAGATTGGTTTCAGGATATACATCTTCTTCCGGTTCAGAAGGATAAAAATATTCACTGCCAGGAGAATGTTTCTGTTTCGGTGTTTTAGCTTGTACGCGTTTCTTAATGAAATCATATTTAGTGCTATGCGAATCATATTTATCCTTAATATTTTTAGTGATTCGAAGCCATTTTTGTTTTGGAGTTCTCTTTCGAATTGTAAAGAGACCATCATGCTTCAATCTCTCACCTAACGTGCTGAAATCCTTTGGTACTTGATATTGTTTCTCTATGTTTTTTGATTCCATCAGTTCCGCAATTATTCGATTACACGCTTCCTTTGTTGATTAACTTAATGATTTCCTGAACCCATTCACGCCGCTCCTCATGTTCCATATTCATAATCTCCTCATAAGACCAATGAAAATGGAAGGCAATGATAGCTACCTCCTGGCGGAGCAGATCCAGGGGGTAGCCTATAATTCCCCCAGGTTTGCCACGTCAATCTCATATTTATATTTGCATTCCGGGCACTCCGTCTGGATACGTCTGTTTTTGTTGCCATTAATCTTGTTAAAAAAGTCTTGGAGAAAAGCAAGATCCTCAGAGAAGAGTCCTTCAATCGTTTTAGGTGTAATTTGTTTTACTGTACCAATTTTTGTAATAACTCTTGAAAGTAAAATAATCAAAAGATACGCTGGATTCTTTTCAACTCTGGGATCCTTCAAAGGCAATATTTCATCAGCCGCAGTTGCTAAACGCATAATACCCTGACGATGAAGATTGCCTTCTTTATCTACATAGCCTTTGGGCAACGTAAATTCATACTCAGTTTTAAGCATGTTTTAAGCCCTTTCAATGCCTTCGTGTGCAATGGTTAATGTTTCGATGGCGATATCGTTCCCCTTGGCATCGAAACTCGGTCCTTCCCATTTGGTTGGCCATCCTCTAACGAAATTCCATCGAGCTATTTCTTTGTTATTGGCAAGATCGTACACAACAATGGAACCGTTCTTACGTTCTACATTTCCCTGAATAACCTTCTTTCGCCATTCCCACAATTCCTTAGAATCGGTTAGACCCCACTTAAAAGTTATGTCTGAATAGGTAGTCTTGCCTGGCAGTTTTCGTACTGTAGTGTTTTGTCCTCCCTCACGGTACTCGATAGGTTCGGTAGTAGCATCAAGACCACTACACTCTGAAAAGCTGGCTTGTGTGATACTATCAATTTCTACAAGAAAATTAAAATTACGATAGGGATCTATAACTGAGCCCGTTTCTGCCATTGTATTTTCCTCCTATAATATTTATTAGTTTGTAAATCTTATTATTCAGAAACCTCTGAACCACCTTCCCACATTCCGATACGAATTATGATAAACTCTGCTGGTCTAACCGGCGCAATACCAATTTCAACAAAAACCTGTCCAAGTGCTCGTACGTATGATGGGTTTAGTTCTTCGTCACACTTAACATAAAACGCCTCATCAGGAGTAGCACCAAAGAGGGCACCACTTCGCCATACTCTTGTTAAAAACTCGTTAATGGTTCTTTTTAGTTTTTCCCATAGACCCAAGTCATTGGGTTCAAAAACCGCCCATTGGATTCCTTCTTGTATGGACTCCTCAATATACAGAAAAAGCCTTCTGACATTAATATAACGCCATGGTGCTTCTGCAGCAGGAGTGGTAGTACGTGCTCCCCAAACAATAGGTCTGGCACGATTCGGGAAAACCCGCAGGACATTAACTCCTTCGATATTCAATTCTCCCTGTTCAGTGTCCGTTAATTTACGTTCTAGCTTTAGAGCACCCTTGATAATTTCATTTGCCGGGGCCTTATGCACTCCTCTCTGTTTATCGCTTCTCGCATAAATACCTGCCATATGACCCGATGGTGGGGTTAAGATGGTTTGACCATTACCGCCCTGGGGGTCAGCAATATAGATCCAGGGATAATAAAGAGCTGCATACCCTCTTTTGGATTCAAGATTTTTTCGTTGGTCTAATATGCTACCTGTTCCGAATGTCGGGGCGTTACGGGATGAATCAAGAACAGCAAAACGGTCACCCATACCCTCACAGTGGGTTATCATTGCCTGCTGTACAGTCGCATCTGTACGGTCTGGAATACAAAGGATATTGACATCATCCACGCGTACCAGAGAATTAAGTCCAGAAATGTAATGGCTTGAGGATATGGCACTTAGATCATCTGCCGTTCCACCGGTCAGACCGGTTGCGGCCAAAACTGCTGGTCGGTTGTCAGGAGGCATTGCCGTAGATGGAACGTCAGGTAACCTTATGGTTACTGAATTTGAATTAACAATTTTACTAAAGTAGCGGCTATGACGACTATCCATGGAGAGTTTCTCAAAGGTCTCGTCAGGTTGAGATGGTGCCCGGATAATTAAGGTAAACTCATAACTTTGAATTTGGACCGTTGCGTCGCCGCTGGCCATGGTATAAGTATTAGTTAGCCCTTGGCTCAATGTGATGAAGTCTGATACTACCTTATCAATCACTTTGTACTCCGATGTACCTCCTTGGCTGATCTGTATAACACTTCCCGCTTCAAGCCCATTCCCATTTTGAACACGGAAGGTACGCTGGTTGGGAATCAGATTAGCAATCCGCAGGGTTCCCGAGGTATAACTTCCTGTTAGATTTGATTCTAAGAAAATCTCGTCTCCTCTTATGCGAGAAATGGTTGCCCTTTCTGTTGTGCCATTTCTAGTAATTACGTCACCTGGCAGAAAATTAGCAGCATCAGTTGCACTGGTAACCTGTATCCGATTATTCGCTGCATCTACGATGGTAGCCTCAGCTCTTACAGCCTCGGCTGTGGTAACAATCTGGGCATCCTGCACTTGTACTGTAATAGAATTCCCGGCCGTTCCCTCTTCGTTGGCCTCAACCCGTAATGCTTTGCCTGTGCCACGATCATCTAATTCTCTAAAGGCCCTCGTGGCAGTTCCTACCCTTACGATGTAGGCAACAGTACCACCATTCTTGAAGAATCCTTCCACAGCATAAGCCAAATAATGCCGGGGAGATGAGATATACTCACCAAAATTGTCTTTAAACTGGCTCCAATTGGTAATCTTTGTTGAAACATTAATAGGTCCTTCCGATGCTGGCCCTATAAAAGCTGCAGTACTGGTGCCAACACCAGTAATTGGCCCGGTCGCAGGTAATTCTTCAATAAAAACTCCTGGTGTTTTATACAGATTTGCCATTATTCCCTCCCTTTTAAGAAATTATTTTTCTTAATTTTCAAATCATAGCCCTAAATACGAGTCAACTGTATATTGTATTCCCCGCTGGGTTCAGGCACCTGGATATTCCGACTCGCTTCATGAAAGCCGACTGCCTGTACACGGAGCGTATACGCACCTCTTTTCAGATAATCAAAAGTAAAACGCCCATCCTTATCACTTATTTCTGTTCTGCCTGTCTCCTCCATAAGTACCCAAGCATCGGCTACCAGATTCGGAGGTGAGGAGTTATCAGTAACTTGTCCCCCTATTTGAATTGAAACATCTGGCGAAGCCGAGTCTGTGATTTGTTCATAGGTTGAAATTTTGGTCGTAACCATTGGTCCAGTTACCTTTGGTTGATAATCCAGAGAAATAGTAACACTATAATCGAGCGATGGCCGGAGCTGCCCCCCGATGGCATTCCAAAAATCACTAGTATTCTTAACGCCATCTGGCAAAACGACAGTAGTGGGCAATGGTGGTTCTTGACCGATGAGTGATCCTACCAAGACCTCTGAAGACAGAGTTGGATATATAAGGAGAATTTCTAGTACCTCACTAAGAAGTTTATGTTCATCCACAACAGGCACTATTCCAGGTGTTATTTGTGCAGGACTCCAGGCAGTTATACAATAAGATAATTTTATTCTTGCAGGAGGACGTTTTTTTTCAACAGTTCCATCTATGTTGCGTTTAAACAGCGGTTCAACAGTACGCAACTCTCGATTTTCACGGATATCATACAGATAGCAATTGAGCGTGTTTTTGGTGTCCGAAATCGGAGCAAATTCTTTATCAGGAATAGTAAAGCTAAGGTCAAAGGGTAATGTTGTTCCAAATTCCAGCTGAAATAACTTTTCAAGGGTTCTATCAAGATCACTAATCATTTTAGCTTCTCTTCTTCAGATTTTATAACTACTTTTCCTATGCAAGGTTTCGTTATTCCTTAACAAGATCGAAATGATCAGCAAAGTCAACTTCAGTACACATTTTCCCCATCTTCTGGAATTCTCGCTTTGCGGCCCGGATTAAATGCTCTATATGGATTTTTCCTGAATTCTCAGCTGCTAAGAAGGCTGCGTGTAGAGCGATATTTTTAATATTGCCACCAGAGATCTTGAAATTTTTGGCCAGGAATTGAAAATCAAGAGCAAGGTCGATTGGCGTCTCCTCAGGGAAGATGTTCTGCCATATACCATAGCGGTGCTTTTCATCCGGAAAAGGAAACTCTATGGTGAAATGCATTCTCCTGGTAAAGGCTTCATCAATATTCTTACGTAAATTACTGGCCAAGATGACTATCCCCTCATATTCCTCCATTTTTTGTAAAAGATAGCCTGTCTCAATATTGGCGTAACGGTCATGAGAGTCTTTCACTTCGGAGCGTTTGCCGAACAGCGCATCGGCCTCGTCAAAGAACAGTATGGCATTGCTAGTTTCGGCTTCTTTGAAAATTTTGCTTAAATTTTTCTCAGTCTCACCGATGTATTTACTTACCACTGCGGAGAGATCTATTTTGTAAAGATCCAAACCCAACTCCCCGGCCATGATACCTGTGGTCATGGTTTTGCCGGTACCCGAGGGGCCAGAGAAGAGCACGTTCAGTCCCTTTCCCAATGAAAGTTTGCGGTCAAAACCCCAGTCGCCGTAGACCACGTGTTTGTATTTCACATAATTGGTGATTTCTCGTAGTTGAGCCATTTGGTCTTTGGGTAAAACGATGTCCTCCCAGGTGTGTTTGGGCTTAATCTTCTGCGACAACGTCTTTAATTTTTGGTTAGACTGAGCACGACAACCGATATAGAGGTCCTCCATAGTAATTTGTCCGCTCTCGGGTGACCGCCAGAGGGCGCGATTCCTGGCCGTGGCTATAGCGTCGCGGATCTGTCCACCGCTGAAGCGGAACTTGTTGGATAGAGCACTCAGGTCCACGTCAGTCCCAAGGCGGATGTTTCCGTCCAAAGACCTGCCCCACAGTTGCACCCGCTCGGCGTAAGTAGGGCAGGGGAACTCGATCCGCACGAAGGCTGTGTTGTGCAGCCCGTCCATCGGCTCCCAGGTGGTATCCCCTGCCAGGAAAGTCAACTCCCGCCGTCCTTCAAGCTCACGCAGCAGCATATCCAGAGAAGCTCGCCTGTCGTCAGCCAGCAGGACGTCAAAGCCATTCCAGTAGATGGCTGCATTCTGCAGCAGGGCTTCGCGACCTGCCAGGTGCACCATTTCATCAAAACTCGATCCCTCGGTATTCAGCAGACGTTCTCCGTCAACAGCCAACAGCCCTATTCCCAAGTCCCGGCAGATCGCCTCGGCAGTGATCTGTTTGCCCACGCCATATGGCCCCTGGAAATAGAAGATCAGACCATCATCCCTTGCACGTTTATCCCGGGCCAGTGACATCAGGTGGCGTTTCACATCAGAAGGCAGGAGCAGGTCATCAAAGCGGGCCTGTGGTATGGTGTGCTGGACGTAGGACAGAAGCCGTATATCGATTTCATCAGAGTCGAGCATGTAGTTCACTATCCGGTCATCCACTTTGAGGTATCTACCCAGCAATGGCGGATTCTGGTGTGATGGGTCGTCGAAAAGATGAAGCAGATGATGCCTGAGCAAGGGGGCGTCTGATTCAAAACGAGGGCGTGCTCTCAACTTCGCCTCGAAAGATGAGCACAGCAGGTTCATGACAAGGTCCACACTGGGTCGCTTTTTTGTCACGTCGTCCTGTAGATAAGCATAGAGACGCTCGTAGCGCAGATCGAGTTCAGGAGCCAGGCAGATGAGCAAGACGTCAATGTCGAATGGGGTGAGTTGAAAAAGGCGTGCCAATTCTTTAAGGCGGAGGATGATACCTAGTCTGGTGCTCTCTGCCTTGCGCTGGGCGATCTCTCCAGCCAGCCGATCAAGCGTTGTCCGAACTTCAAGAGAAAAAGAAGACGGGACAGTCGCCCAACGCGGCATGCCAAGGGGCTGCGCCAGGAGTGCATCTACCTCTTGTTCCGGGATGTAGAGCCCCTGGAATTCAGCATCGCTTGCCTGCATCTGCCGTGCTCGCCCGATCTGAACCCGAACAAGAAGGTCAAGACGTTCCAGTTCTGCCAAAATGTGCTGAAGTGAAGTAGCGTAGTGTTCCATTGTCCCTTGGTGTTAAAACCTTGAAAGGCTACCGAAAAACTTGCTCAAAGAAATTGGGCTGTGACCCTAAAGTTACTTTTAGGTTTAACAGAAGATCGATTTGTAATGGAAACACTTTCTAATTTATATTCTGGAGGAGAACCGGCTCAAAGTCAAGGGAAAGTGACAAAAATTGTCTCCTCCCTAGGATTAGTCACATAGCAGTGGTATTTTCCCTCAAAAGACAAGCGTATCCCTGACAGCTTTGTCATTCTCTTTGGATAACCCCGAAGGTCTGTTCATACCGCTCGATGGACTCACGGAGTGTTTCCAACAGCGCCTTTGCATAAATAGGACTGGAAATGATCCGGGTATGCGGCTGTGCTGTTTCACCGTCATCATACAACTGGCCTGCGTCGAGCACGAACTCAAAGGCGTTATGCCCTACCTTGAAATAGTTGGCGTATCGCCCCTCAAGTTTTCCGGCCTCACCGGAGTGTTCACGTTTATGGTTCATTCATGCTTCTTTTATTTCAGACAGGATTTACTGGATTTGTTGGATTTCATTGTTTTTGCTTTTCTTCCAGAAGGGTAAAAACGCCAATCCGCCTTCGGCGGAAACGAGACACGTTTTGGTCGATCCGCTTGCCGGGTAAACGTTGAATTGTGCTAAGGTACGTCCCGGCCCGCAAGGACTCACAAGTTGACCAGCAAATGTTCCCCCAATTTCTGTCAGCTTATCAAGATTTCTCCCTTCGGTCGAAATGACATGGGGCTATATAGTGTCAGCGATTACACTGAGCAAGATGGGTGCCAGGAGTTACTCGTCATGGGGTTTCATCCGCAAATGCTGATAGGACAAGGGTTTTGGCCGGATGCGGTCATTTGGGCATGAGCTCGTTATTAGGGAAGTGTAACAGAGTGATGTTACACATTTCAGGTTAACTAGGGCGAAAATAGGGAGTGCGAAGGCACAAAGGGATAGGGTGAAATGTTAATAAAGCACGGGAAATCGCTGGGTTAAGCGGAACAGAAGGACGCGAGGAAACGGGGGCTGGGGTGTCACACCATTATGTCACAGCCAAGGGTTACAATGTTACACTATTCTGCTGATAAGATAATGAGTGTCTGAACGAAAAGGCCGTTCAGACACAATTTTGAATTTAAAAAAGGAAGTAACCTTAATATGTTGATTGTCCATGACCTAAATTGAGAAAACAAAATTTGGGGTTTCCGTTCAGGCACTAATTAGCACAGAACCACGCAGACTCACGCAGACATTTTCCTATGCGTCGTTCGGACTTCAACTCAGATATCAGAGACCTTTTTGAAACTGGACAGCTTGAAGGTCGGTTTTGGCAAAATCATCGCCCTTGAAAAGGAGTGGTTTGCCAGAATACTTTGCCAAAGCGTACGAACAGCAATCGCCAATGTTGAGTCCTGCGGGGTGGCGGCCCTTGCCAAAGGCTCTCCATGCAAACCTCGCCAGTTCACAGTGCTCAGGGGTCATCGCAACTATTTCTATTTGAGCGCGGTGTAGAAGTAGGTCCAGTTCACGACCACCCGCTTCTCCCTTTTTTGCTTCTATTACAATGCCGGCCTCCAAGGCGGAAAAGGCACTGAGCAATCTCTTAGGGTCATTGGCAATTGCAATTGCAATTGCTTCTGCCTCAGGTTCCCCCAGAAGTATGGCAATAAGAGCTGATGTGTCGATAACCATTACTCTGAAATGCCAATTTGATTGTATCCCAAAATTTCATCGGTTGAACGATGGTCTTGTTCCGGAAGCGAACTGCAGCGTTGGGAGATTGCCATGATCTCTTGCACCGTATTGGTAGTAGTTCGTCGACCACGTGACCGCTCAAGGCGTTCTTCCAAAGCATGAATGATTGCCTGGGTGAGATTTTCTCCGCTTACCGCTGCAACTTCTCGGGCGAGTTGCTCGGCTCGTGAATTTCGAATACTCAAAGCCACTTTTTATTCCTCCCATGACATGTATTGAAACTATAATAAAATATATACTCTTGACGGAATTTGTCAATCCCCGGATTTGCCCCAAATTCTCAAATCTCACAATCCTAATGTTGCATTGACCTGCTGAATCTATGTTAATTGTTTTCCGACTCAACCACTTAACTGACAACGATGTCTTTATTAAGCGAGCTATCCAATTGAATAAATGTCATATTGACATTTTGTCATAAAGCCGCCATAATATCTAAAAACAGCTCTTATCTGATTCTCTTGACGCAAATAACAGCAGACAAAAGGAGGAACCCATGCTCATCACCATAGACAAACGGGGAAGTATCAATTTGCCGGTCGGGCTTCGAAAAGAGCTTGGGCTGAAAAACGGGTCATATCTTGATCTGGCAGTTGCAGAGGGGGGGACTATCATGCTCCATCCTGTTTCCATCTACCGCAACCTCCGACTCAATGATAAGGGGCTTGCCAAACTTCAGGAGGCCAGGGGAAGCGAAACGGGTACGCTACCCAATTGGTTTGTCGAGGACATGAAGAATGCCAAAACTGGTACCAAGCCAAAAATTTCTTAAGGATATTGAAAAATTCCGATCGAATGCGACCATGCGGAAGAAAATCGCCAAGACCCTGACCCATCTTGAGAATAATTCGCTTCATACTGGCCTTCACCTTGAGCGAATTGTCAACGACCCCACTGCTTGGTCCGTGCGGGTCGACCGCAAAATTAGAATATCATTTGACCCAGAAGATTTCCTCCCCTCGGGAAACCCGGATTGGACAACGAGTGTTCTTCTGTTACGACTTTTGGACCACGACGATCTTTACAAATTCCTACGCTGAAGCAGAATGTCTGTGTAGGTCCGTGTGGGTCTGTGGCTAATCCATTTATTGTGAAGTACTTATATGGTATTTTGCCATCTTGCGGTAGAGGGTCATCCTGGACCACTGGAGTTTCTGGGCGGCCTTGCTCTTGTTCCACTTGGTGGCAAAGAGGACGGAAAGGACCCTGTCCCGCTCTTTTTCGGGAAGCCCTTCTGTTGTCTCCAGAAGAGCATATGATTACGAGATTCGGCTTCCTGGCTTGAAAAAATTGGAGGGCACTTGTTTTGTCAAAGGCTTCGATGACCTCAAATCCATGGTGAAATAAACGACTTTTCAGATCTTGATGCAGGATCTCATCCCCTTCAACGATCAATATTGCCGGATTCTTCATGGCCCACCTCCCTGGCGAAAGTCACGTGTCAATAAATCCTGGCAAAGTCGTGCTTGATTTCCCTCTTTGTTTTTTTGTTAACTGAAGATGTTGTTGAGCGAATATTGTGCCAGGGTGAAGAAAGCCGAGGAGCTATTGTGGATGAATGATTATAACAAACTGATTTACATATATAATACTGCTTGAATTAGGCTTTCCACATACCCCTCACAGTAAATTAATAATCATGCAACCTGGCAAGTTTATATACACATAAAGACTCTTAGTGTGAATTTAATTGACACCAATATTCCGCTTTCCTTCCACAGACATCAGGCTGCGGATCTAAAGCTCTTGGTTATTCGTCTTGGTGTAAAACGCCCCTTTATTTAATTCTGGAGACGAATTTCTCAATGTCAATGGTAAAGTGACAAAAATTGTCATTTCATTATGTTAAAGAAAAATGTTTGACATTCAAACGTTTGTTTGATACAAGTGTTTGCTATAAGGCAGGGGGCAAACCATGAGCAAAAAAGATCAAATAACCAAGGAACGTATACTTAATGAGGCCGAGGCCCTGTTCGCCAAAAATGGCTATGATGCGGTCAGCGTGAGGGAAATTACGACCGCGGCTCGCTGTAACCTCGCGGCGGTGAATTACCATTTCGGCAATAAACAAAAACTCTATCTGGAGGTTTTCCGGGCCAGGTGGGTGCCAAGGGCCAGGCGCGTGCAGGAATATTTCAGGGAATCTCTGGCCTCCCGGGATACCGTCTCCACATCTGCTGTTGCGCAGGCCCTTGCCGAGGCCTTTCTAAAAGGACCCTTGTCGGATGATGAACGTCAGCGGCACTCCCAACTTATGATAAGAGAGCTGATCCAGCCTACCGAGGCATTTGAGTTGTTTGCAGGGGACGTTCTGCGGCCGTTCTTCAAAGAGCTGGCTGATACATTGCGTCCATTCATGCCTGAGGGACTGGGAAATGAAGGCCTGATGCTCAACATCTTGAGCATGTTCTCAATGGTGATTTACTTCAATTTTGCCAGGGTAGTGGTCAGCCGTATTACAGGCCGCGATTACGATGCGGCCTTCAAGGACCGATTAGTAGAACAGATCGTTGAATTTTCGCTTAACGGATTGGGCGGAGGCGAAACGGAAGGGGCCTGATGAGATATCTCTTTCCAGTCATAACCATCCTCTTTGTATTGAGTGGATGTATAAAGGTCGGCCCGGATTACCACCGGCCTGACACCGGGACCCAGATGTCCGCGCATTATGAGCACGGGCCGGCAGAGATGGTCACGCCGCAGCCTGATGACCGCTGGTGGGAGGTGTATGGCGAAGTCGAAATAGACCGGTTGGTAGATGAAGTGTTCAGAAATAACCTTGATATCAAAAAGGCAACTGCCGGAATCCTGGAAGTGCGGTCCCGGTTCGTTCAGGCCAGGGCCGACCGATTCCCCAGCTTGGGCCTTCAGGGGCAAGGCGAGCGTCAACGCCTGCCAAAAACGGTTTCAATGTCGGGCGTTTCCTCGAAAAGAGAGGTTGAGAGTTACAACCTGTCATTTCCCGCTTCTTTTGAAGTGGACCTCTGGGGTCGTCTAGCCAGGGGGCAGGAGGCGGCTCGGGCCGACCTTCTACAGGCAGAGGAAAACCGCCGTACCGTGGCACAAACCGTGGTGGCTGAGACGATCAGTCTCTATTTATTGATGGAGTCCCTGGAACGACGGATCCGGATTGCTTTTGATAAAACTGAAAGCTACGGCCGAAGTCTGGCATTCGTTGAAGGTCGTTACGAGCGCGGCCTGACCTCTATCCTGGATGTGATGCAGGCCCGTCGTGCCCTGGCCCAGGCTGAATCAGTCCTCCCTTCCTTGCGTCAGGACCTGGGAATCACCCAGCAGAAATTGTCAGTGCTGGCAGGACGCTATCCCAGGACCATACCACCGCGGCCCCATTCGGAAGACTATTATAAACGCCTGCAACCGGTCCCGCCGGGCCTTCCCTCTGACCTTCTGTTGCGCAGGCCGGATATCAGGGCGGCAGAGGCAGGTTTAATGTCCCTGAACGCCCGAGTGGGCGTAGCCAAGGCCGGCAGGTTCCCAAGCATTTCCCTGACAGGCAACTTTGGTTATTCAAGCAATGAATTGGATCGCCTTTTCCGGCCGGAAAGTGAGTTGTGGAATATCGCCATGGGCGGGGTCCAATCTCTGTTTGACGCGGGCAAATTGAAGGCCGGACAGCGGGCGGCAGAGGCAAGATATCAGCAAGGCCTGGCAGAATACGCAAAGACAGTATTGATTGCTTTTTCCGAGGTGGAAGGGGCTCTCTTGACACGCAAGGAGCAGTTGGAACGTAGAGATCGTGTACTGAATCACCTGATGGAGGCCCGGCGTACCCAGGAAGTGGCTGAGAATCGTTATAAACGGGGCTTGGTGGATTACCTGACCGTGCTGGTTGCCCAGCAGGCCCGGTTTAAGGCCGAGGAAGACCTGGTCCTGGTAGATCTGGCCATTCTGAGTAACCGTGCCACACTTCACCGCGCCCTGGGCGGCGGCTGGGGGGAAGGGAGTGAAGAATTAAGAATTAAGAGTGAAGAGTAGGGAGTAGGGATTATTTGCCATGAACATGACACGAAAACGGCTCTTGCATATTGTCGTCACTTTGGCCCTGGTCGTCCTGGGTGTCTTGGGCATGTTTGCATTGACGTCAAGCAAACCAGAGATCAAGAGGCAAAAACAGGCGGTTCCGGTACCTATGGTCAGAACGATCAAGGTCAAAACAGGGCCGCAGAGCGTTCATGTCTCAGGGGAAGGGACTGTGAGACCGGTGCAGAAAATAGATCTGGTGCCTCAAGTGAGCGGCAAGGTTGTGTATGTCTCGCCTGCCCTGGTAAATGGTGGTGCATTCCGCAAGGGAGAGACGTTGCTGCGCATAGATCCGGTTGATTACGAGTTGGCTGTTACATTGGCAAGGGCGAAAGTGAAAAACGCTGAAAGCCTTCTTCAGTTGGCCGAAGAAGAAGCGGCTGCGGCAAGTCAAGAGTGGCGCCTATATCATGCAAAAGGCTCTAAGCCGGTCAGTAAGCCACCGCCCCTTGTGGCCAAGGAGCCTCAACTGGCAGCAGCCAAGGCCAGGCTGGAGGCTGACCGCGCAGACCTCGGCATTGCCATGTTGAATCTGGAGCGGACCGAGCTAAAGGCACCTTTTGAAGGACGTGTGGGGCAGGAAAATGTAGATGCCGGCCAGTATGTCCCGGTCGGCAAGGCTCTGGCCGACATCTATTCCACAGAGGCGGCCGAGATAGTCGTTCCCCTGGAAGACGAGAAAACCTTCTGGTTTCATATACCCGGTTTTACGCCCGGCAAGGGTCCTGGTTCTCTTGCGACGGTCCTGGCCCGTATTGCCGGACAGAAAAGGACCTGGTCTGCAAAGGTAGTCCGCACTGAAGGGAAACTGGACGAGCGCACCCGCATGATAAATGTAGTCGTCCGGGTGGAAAAACCCTATGCACAAAAACCGCCCCTCGCCGTGGGTCTTTTTGTCACCGTGGATATTGAAGGCCGCACCCTGCCCAAGGCTGCAATCATCCCCAGGTCAGCCCTGCACCAGGGCGATACTGTCTGGGTTGTGGATAAGGACGACCGGATTCGTTTCCGTAAAGTGGACGTGGCCCTGCTTCAGGGTGACGAGGCTATAGTCCGGGACGGAATCGAGGATGGGGAAAGGCTGGTCATTACGCCGCTTAAGGCGGTCACTGACGGCATGGCCGTAAGAACGGGAATTTAAATAGTATAGGACCATTTTTCTGACAGGATCAACAGGATAATCAGGATAAATAAAAATCCTGTAAATCCTGTAAATCCTGTCAAAAAGAGTCTCGCCGAAGGCGGCTAATTTAAAGGAGTCGGATCGAATATGAAAGGCATTGTTGCCTGGTTTGCTGGAAATCACGTTGCCGCCAATCTGCTTATGCTCTTTATTCTGCTGGCCGGTGCGGTAACAGGCCTGACCATGAAACTGGAGGTCTTTCCCGAGACCTCTCTGGACAGGATTCACATCAGCATGGAGTATCCAGGCGCCTCACCGGCCGAGGTAGAGGAGGCGATCATCCGCCGGATTGAGGAAAACGTGGCAGGTCTTGCAGGCATCAAGCGCATTGATTCCGAGGCCAGGGAGGGGTTCAGCTCGGTGAGCATCGAGGTCATGAAAGACTGGGACCTGAAGACGCTCTTAGACGAGGTCAAGGCCGAAGTAGATCGCATCACGACCTTTCCCGATGAGGCGGAAGAGCCGGTGATCCGGGAGATGACCCGTCAGACCCAGGTTATCAATGTCGCTGTGTATGGAGATGCGCCCGAGTCAACCATCAAGCGTTTGACTGAAAAGATCAAAGACGACATCACCAATCTGCCAGGTATTACCTATGCCGATCTCTCCGGTATACGCAAAGGCGAAATTCATATCGAGATTTCTGAGGAAACGCTCCGCCGTTACGGTCTAACCCTGGGCCAGGTGGCCCAAGCAGTAAGACATAGCAGCCTGGACCTTCCGGCCGGCAGGATCAAGACTTCCGGCGGAGAAATCCTGGTCCGGACCAAGGGCCGGCGTTACCATGCTGCGGATTATCAGGATATAGCTGTTATCACCCGTGCGGATGGCAGCAAGGTCACTCTGGGCCAAATCGCCAATCTCAGGGACGGTTATGAGGACGTGGACCTCTCCTCTCAGTATCAAGGCAAGCGGTCCGGAGTCGTTGAGGTCTACCGTGTGGCAAACCAGAATGCCCTGACAGTGGCCGATACGGTCAGGCGCTATATCGAGGAGGTCAGGCCCAGCCTTCCTGCAGGGGTGTATATTGATTTTTACAGGGACAGGTCCAAGGTACTTTGGAGCCGTATTGACCTGCTGACAAGAAACATGGCCATCGGTCTGATCCTGGTGAGTATTATGTTGGGTATGTTTCTAAACTTGCGGCTTGCCTTCTGGGTCACTCTGGGCATTCCTATTTCCTTTGCGGCCGGCATATGTATCTTGCCCGGATTCGATGTATCCATCAACATGATCTCCCTGTTCGCCTTTATAACGGTATTGGGTATCGTGGTGGATGACGCCATCATTGTCGGCGAGAATATCTTTCGCAAGCAGGACGAAGGGCTTAAAGGTCTGGATGCTGCAGTGCAGGGCGCAGTGGAAGTGGGCCGGCCCGTGATTTTTGCCGTCCTGACTACGGTGGCGGCCTTTTGGCCGCTCCTTTTGGGATCGGGCACAATGGGAAAGTTTATGCGCAACATCCCTATTGTGGTGATTGTGGTTTTGCTGGGCTCATTGGTGGAGTCCCTGCTGATTCTACCGGCCCACCTGGCCCGATCCAAACATGGGGCGGCCCGCGTCAGGAAAGGCCCGGAAAAAGAAAAGCGCATGGTCCTGTGGCTGAGATGGGTCATTAAAGGCCCTTATGCCAGGCTGGTAGATTTTTGTGTCACGTGGCGTTACGCCACCGTGGCCCTGGGTATTGTCATGCTCCTTTTGACAGTGGGCATATGGAAAGGCGGATGGATCAAGTACACCATGTTTCCCAAGGTAGAGAGCGATCTCTTGATCTGTTCTCTTACCTTGCCTGCAGGCACACCTGTTGAACGTACGAGAGAGGTCGTTACCCACTTGGAGCGGTCTGCAAGAGAGGCCCTGGCGGAAATGGACAAGAAAAGGCCCGAGGACGCCCCCCCGCTCCTTGAACGCAGCATCACCATAGTTGGAAAACACTCGCGCGGCCACGGCCCAATGGCCGGAGGACCGCAGAGTGGGGGCCATCTGGCCCAGATCAAGCTTGAGCTCCTGGAAGGCGAACAACGGGACGTCAGTGCGAATAAGCTGGCCGCTTTGTGGCGCGAAAAGGCAGGTATCATTCCGGATGTCGAGGTCTTAACTTTTCAGAGCGCCATGTTCAGCGCGGGCAATCCTGTTGAGGTTCACCTGTCTCTGGACGATCACGACCAACTCGTGGCTGCGGCTGACGAACTCAAGGACGAACTGAGAGGTTACCCAGGGGTCTTTGATATAAGTGACAGTTTCCTGCCTGGAAAAAAAGAAATGCAGCTCAAGCTGAAACTTCCTGCCCGCAGCCTGGGCCTGACGCTGGACGACCTGGCCCGGCAGGTGCGGCACGCGTTTTACGGGGCTGAGGCCCTGCGATTGCAACGTGACAAGGATGAGGTAAAGGTCATGGTTCGCTATCCGGAGTCCGAACGCAAATCATTGGGCGATATAGAAAAGATGCGCATCCGCATGCCCGACGGCTCAGAGGTCCCTTTCAGCCAGGTGGCTGAGGTAAAGATGGAGCAGGGATATGCCTCCATCGAGCGTGCTCAGCGCCTTCGTGTGATCAAGGTCACGGCAGATGTGGACGAGACAATCACTAACGCCAATGAGTTACGTATAGAACTGGAGAGCCGCTTCTTGCCGCAACTGAAAAATCGTTACATGGGATTGCGGTGCAGCATTGAAGGAGAAGGCAAAGAACAGAAAGAGTCCATGGCCGATGTCAAGAATGGCTTTATTATTGCCCTGTTCGCTATCTACGCCCTGTTGGCTATTCCTTTCAGGTCATTTACCCAGCCCTTTATTGTCATGGCAGCCATCCCTTTTGGTATTATCGGTGCTGTGTTCGGACACCTGATTATGGGTTACAACCTGAGCCTTATGAGCATGTTCGGTATTGTTGGTCTGGCCGGTGTGGTAGTCAATGATTCCCTGGTATTGATTGATGCGACCAACAGGATCCGTGGTCAGGGATTAAGCGCCCATGACGCGATTACGCGGGCCGGGGCCATGCGCTTCAGGGCCATTATCCTCACGTCGCTTACCACGTTTGCAGGCTTGACTCCCATGCTCCTGGAGCGAAGTCTTCAGGCCCAGTTCCTGATTCCCATGGCCATCAGCCTGGGCTTTGGCGTGCTCTTCGGCACAGGCATCACGTTGCTATTGGTCCCATCCCTATATATGATTCTGGACGATATACACGATTTTTGGGACAATGTGAAAGCCAAGGTCACCCCCTCTTCAACCGCATGAGGAAAAGGATCTGTAATACGAAATTTCTTCAAAATTTGTAACCATTCGGGATTATCCGCTTGTCTCTTCCTCCTTAAGCCACTTCCAAAGAATGTCGAAGGAGGGTAAAAAATTTAATATTTAGGATCTTTTGATGGATTTTGCGGTTGGAATAATCCATATAGGAAAATCTCTACCAAACTAAGGGGCAAAAAAACTTCATGATTCGATAAGCTTTTTTGCGAAGACCAATTAATTTTTTCCTAAGATGATAAGCAGCGGATAGTGATTCGTATTCTGCCCTTACGTCTGGATCACTTAATGCTTTTTTCTTAAAATCATGGAATGTGGGACTCCATTCGCCTCCGTCAGTGCAATGATGCGAGAGGCGGAAGGAGTCCCAGGAATCCTACTCAGGTTGCGTCAAAGCATCACGGCAACGTAATGAATTCGCCCGACGTGATTGTCTGGTTCTTGCTTGCCTCTATTGCTAACACCTCGAACTTGTGCAGGGTGTCTTGCTGGTGGAAGAATTCCGGCGGAACCATTACGCTCGTAACCGAGGCCGGAAGGTCTATGCTGAACACGCGAAGAGGTTCCTCTTGCTCGACGATAACCTGGTAACCGACAATTTCAATATCTTCTAAACCTGTAATGGTCTCACTAACGGGCTCCCACTGGATGACGAGGTCGTTAGGGTCCACCACCGGCGGTTCGTCGGTAAGCGAGAGGGGTGAGATGATCTCGGGTCCGGCCGGAATAACGTGTGTGAGTATCGCCTCGCTTTCCAGCTCGACGCCATTAATCGTCCTTCCCTCGAACTCATACTCTCCCTCCGGAAATCGGGCCAGGAACTCGTCGAGCGAGACTTCGTCGAGCGACGGCTCCGAACTCTCGAAAAAGAGCTCGGTAAGGCCCTGCTTTCTCAAGCTTCTTTTGCCCGTGATGTCTAAGATCTTGCGCTCGTCAGGGTCGAAGACTTTCACCCTTTTCCAGGGTTCTCCATCGAGCAAAACCTGAATACCGACATCTTCATCCGTGGCGTTGAACTCGATGAATATTTTCGCCTTAGAGAAGGGGATCTCATTTTCGTCATCGTCCGCCCAACTATTTGGCGCGGCGGTCCCCAAAATAAGAACCACTAATGCTACCAGAAAAACGGGCAACATATGCATGTATCTCGTCATTTCGATCGATTTTTCCCTAATCTTTGCCGAAAACATAATTACCTCCTTCTTTTTGGATGGGGTTAATTGCGCTCCCGAAATGGGAATACCTGGATAAATTTGTCTGGGATCAATACCCGCCTCCTTTCTGGTTTTCAGGTCTCCAATAGAAGGAAAACTTGGGGTTAGGGTGAGTATAGCAAGTGGTCTGCCTAAATCTTATTGCTGATTATAGACAATAAAACTTACCGGAAGATTATCTGAAAATTATGATTTGATAATCTTGAGCTATACCCTACCAATTGTTACCTACCACAAAGGAAATTGTGCACACGAAAGGCTCTATAAGAAACTTTCTGGTTGTCAAATAGATCATGTTCAAGTTGATAATGTCGGCTTGTCAACCCATAATATGACGCGGCCTACAAGCGAGCAAAAGAAACTTATCGAACCTGTAGCTCTCCGCCATTCTTAAGCCTCCACAATATGAAGTGTCGATTTCCGGCTTGACACACAATCCGCATTTATGCGATTGTTTGCCATCGAAAAAACGAATTACTATCTTTCTTACTATGAGAGTTTACGTACCTTTGTTGGAATATACTCAATACCTAAGGGAAGGAATTAGGGATATGCGGTTATTATTGGTCGAAGATGATTTGAAGATAGCACTTTTCGTTAAAACTGGGCTTGAGGAATCAGGATTCGCAGTAGACCACGCAGAAGACGGGGAAGACGGTTTACACCTGGCATTAACCGAACCTTATGACTTGTGTATAATTGATATAATGCTGCCCAAAATTGATGGATTGACGATTATCGCTGAGCTTCGAAGAAAACACATTAACACACCTGTCCTTATTTTAAGTGCAAAAAGATCAGTAGATGATCGAGTCAAAGGACTAAAAACCGGAGGTGACGATTATCTAATAAAACCGTTTGCTTTTTCAGAACTTTTTGCCCGGGTTCAAGCACTCCTTCGCAGAGCCAGCGGTGTTAGTAGCCCTTCAAGCTTTACTGTTTCCGACTTAACAGTAAATGTCCACACTCATAAAGTCGTCAGGGCAGGAAAAGATATAGATCTGCAGCCTCTTGAGTTTTCGTTGCTTGAATATTTAATACGCAATGCCGGCCAAGTTGTCTCAAAAACAATGATTATGGAACACGTATGGGACTATAATTTTAATCCTCAGACGAACGTAGTGGAATCTCGAATCTGTTATTTACGGGATAAAATTGATAGGGGTTTCGATAGAAAGCTGATTCATACTGTGAGAGGAGTGGGATATGTCCTTAGGGAAACTTATTAAGTTCAGGAAGACACTGTCGTTTCGATTGACTATTTGGTATGCAGGAATATTTACTCTGTCATCCTTTATAGCGTTTTCTGTTTTTTATTTGCGGATTTATTCTATAACAATGGCTCGCGCAGATGAGGAATTAATAGAAGAGACCGAGGAAATTTCGGCAGCACTGAACAAAGGTGGAATCGGCACGGTCAGGGCTGAGATAGCTGAAGACGCTGAAGAAGAAGACGAAAATAATATTTTTTTTCGTGTTATATCGCGTGACGGGGAAATACTTGCTACGACAAATATGTCATCTTGGGGAAATATTGACATAAGTCACAAAACAATAAAAGCTCAAGACAGCCAAGCCAATTATGTCTTGCAAACGCTGGCGATTCCTGGGCGTGAATATAAGGCAAGGGTAATTTCCGCGCCTATTGGCCCAAAAGAAATTTTTCAAATGGGGATGATCCTTGAGGAAGAGGAAGAATATTTAAAGATTTTTCGTAATTTGTTTTATTTACTATTCCTAGTTATGGCTTTTATTTCTGGTTTATTTGGCTTGTTCATAGCAAGACAAGGCTTGCGCGACGTGGAGGAAGTCACTCGAACTGCAATTGAAATTTCAAGTGGATTACATGATAAAAGAGTTCGAGTGAAAGACCGATATGAGGAAATCGAGAGACTTGGAAACGCCTTTAATATGATGTTAGATCGCATTCAGAGCATATTGCTGGCAATGAGAGAGATTAATGATAATATCGCCCATGATCTAAGAAGTCCTCTCGCAAGGATTCGCGGCATAGCGGAAATGACATTGGTCAGAGAGAAGTCCGCCGATGATTTCAAGAAAATGGCTGTCAGCACTGTTGAAGAGTGTGACACCTTGATAGAGATGGTCAACACGATGCTGGAAATCACCGAAGCTGAAGCAGGAGTTGCACAACAGAATATCGAGGAATTTGACCTGGCAAAGTTGATTTCAGACGCTTGTGACCTGTTTCGGCCAATCGCTGATGATAAACACATTGATATAAATCTTAGTATCCCGGATGAATTGCATTTTCGGACGGACAGGAAAAAACTGCAGCGGATGGTGACTAATCTTCTTGAAAACGCGATAAAGTATTCGCCGGATGGAGGAACAGTTGCCATTTCGGTTCTTGTACATGAAGGACAGATTGATATTGTCATTGAAGATAATGGCATTGGCATCTCGCAAGACGATCAGCCCCATATATTTGAGCGATTCTACCAAAGCGATAAGAGCCGATCCACCACAGGGATTGGCCTAGGTCTCAGCTTGGCTAAAGCATTCGCCGTAGCTTTGGGTGGCAAAATAATTGTAAAAAGCACTTTAGGCGAGGGAAGCACATTTACAGTCAATCTTCCCTCATTCTCTTTTTCCTAGAAATTTCACACGCCAGACTTTTTCCGACAACTGACTTTTGTAAGTCAACAGCCTTGAAAACTTAAACTACGATTTCGGGAGATTTCCTTGATATTGAGCTGCCATAGCGTTTAGCAGCCGAACCAGACCGTTGTCATCTTCTCAAACATTCAGTCTTTCCCCCCTAATTTCAGCCTATTACAAGATTTCTTTAGGTCTCGTAAAGATCAACTTTGTTCTAAATCCGCCCCAAATTACCCACGGGCTTACTAAAACATTATCAAATAGTAATTTAAGAGTAATCTTCTCATAAGGTTCCTTGATTATAATTAGTACCAAAATCTACGGGACAAATGGTCCTTTAAGGAAATGTAAAAACAATGAAATGAGAAATAATAAGCCATTTAAATAGAAAACCATAACAATATCGGTAGTTTTAGGAGAGTTTGACCGTGATGAAACAGGGAGTGCACCGCATGGTAAAGAAAATGATTAGCCCGAAGGGGGTCAGGTAATAGATGAAACCATAGGCTCTCTAAGACTTTGGATAAACGGAGTTGTTTCTCTTATGAAAATAACTTCTAAACAATAACCGCATCGCTATTCACTGATGCAAAACAAAAGGAGATATGAAATGAAAGAAAAACAAAAGTACTCACGGTTAAAGAAAGTATCGTTTCTTGTTGGCGTGTTTACCATTTTTACTGGACTTGGCCTGTTTCAGTTCGAAGTTTGTCAGGCAATAGCTAAAGAGAGGTCTAATTGTTGCTCTAAGACATCCAGGGCTGCTTATATAGCTTGTATGCATGAGGCAGGGGATGATTACTGGATTACCATCGGGAACTGTAATAACCTGTCAGACCCTGCTGAACGAGCAGAGTGTAAGCAAGATGCGAGAAAAGAAATACCGCCGGCTATAGAGGACTGTCGTGACCAGTTTCACGCACGGCTGGAGATTTGCGACGAACTGGGCGAGGGACCGTACGATCCTCAGCTCGACCCGGCACAATTCGTTGATCCGGATGATATCGGCGGAAGCGTACCAGCCAATCTGTATACCCCTTTGGTACCCGGGACCGTTTGGGTCTATGAAGGCGAGATTGAAGAAGGCACTGAAACTATCACCGTAACGATTACAGAAACCACAAAGCAAATCGAATACCCAGCCGAATCCGGTCTCATCGTCACCTGCAGGGTTGTCCATGATGTAGTTGAGTTGAATGGTGAGGTCATAGAAGACACATATGACTGGTATGCCCAGGACACTGAAGGGAACGTCTGGTATTTTGGTGAGATTGCTCAGGACTTCGAAGATGGCGAGCTTATAAGTATAGAAGGTTCTTGGAAGGCCGGAGTAGACGGCGCAAAACCGGGGATTATTATGGAGGTAGACCCGCAAGTGGATGACATCTACCGCCAGGAGTTTTTCCTGGGCGATGCCGAAGACATGGGCGCAGTGGTCAGCAGGGGCGATGAATCGGTGACCGTCCCTTTCGGTACTTATACTGCTGACGTTCTAAAGACCAAAGACTTTACCCCTATAGATCCGGATGTCTTTGAATTCAAGTACTATGCCCCGGGAGTGGGGCTGATTCTTGAAGTCAATCCCGACACCGGCGATCGGGTAGAGCTAATTAATAAAACGACTCCTTAATGGAGGCAAGTGGGTGGGCCGAGTTGCGTTTGTGACTCGCCCACCTTAAATTCAGATTTCCCCGTGTTAGGTATGTGTTCTCAAGCACTGAATTTCGATTGGGAGATGGTAATTGGGTGAATCGGGTGCGTTTTAGAACTTGTAAACCATTTCAAGTGTTCCAGGAGCATCCAGTCTGGCTTATCTCGGCATGGAATTACCTTGTGCCCAATTATTCCACCTGTCAAGTTCATTCAGACACAGCGTTCCCTAGAATCACGCGCTCGGAAAGCGCAGCTTATTGCGTGTCGGCGTCGATTGCTTGGCTGGGAGCTTCTTTCAGGTTAGCCATCAGATGCTCGCCGAGATTTCTGAGCAAGCGGGCATGCCGCTCGGCAGCGATTTTACCGATGGAACCTAAGATCCTCTGACGAGGCAGGACGGCGAGGAAGCCCAAACGGATTACGGAGTCTGCAACAAGACCTGATGTGGGAAAATCGGAATCGGTCCTAGAGATCACGTCATCGAATTCTGGGACGGCCTGATGGAGTTGAGTGCTAATACCGCAGGCAAGGAAATCGCCGAACGGTTCTTCATGATCCCATCAGCTTGCGGCAGCGGCGTGAGGACGATGTCGGCTTCCGTCATGTACCGTAGTCCGGGTTATTCTCTTTCACCATGGAGGCGGAATAATCTGGCTCCGACTCGCCGTACGCCGCCTGAAGAGACGTAGCGGAAGCGGCGAGCCACTGCTGCCGTTCGGCATCCTTTTGCCCCGACTCGACAACCGAGACAAACACGGTTAGTCCCTGGCGTGCCGCGATGGGCTTTGAGAGTTCCAAATGGGTGGAGTCTACTACCTTCGCTTCGACTAGGACCATTGACGCTCCCTCCTTTTGTCCCCATACTTATGAAGAAAGTGAAGAAAGGGGTCAGCCCTGGAAAATAGAAATTAGCTTTTTTACCTGATTCC
>CBETWD010000003.1:0-41986 GCA_965539945.1 uncultured bacterium | reverse complement strand
ATTTCAATCCGTATTTGAGGTCGGATTAGGGCAGGGGGCAGGGGGCAGAGAGCAAAGGAAATTATAGTTCGTAGTGTGTATAGTTCGTAGTTCGTAGTGGGGCAAAAGGTCAAGGGTCAAGGGTCAAGGGTCAAGGGCAGGGGAGAAGGCATGAGAATAGAACAATAGAGCAATCAACAATCAACAATCATCAATCCATAGATACAAAATAATCCAGAGGACTAAACAATGGAATACAAAAAGACACTAAGCCTTCCTAAGACACGCTTTCCAATGAAGGCAAATCTCGCTCAGCGGGAGCCTGAAATGCTCAAGCGCTGGAAGGCCATGGACCTTTATGGGCACCTGAGAGAACAAGGACAGGGACGGCCCCCTTTCATACTTCATGACGGCCCTCCCTATGCAAATGGCCACATACACCTGGGGCATGCGATCAATAAGGTCCTGAAGGACATAATTGTAAAATCTCACCATATGATGGGGTTTGATACGCCGTATGTGCCGGGGTGGGACTGCCACGGACTGCCCATTGAGCACAACGTTGAGAAAGACTTGGGGTCCAAGAGGTCCAAGATGAGCAAGTTGGCCGTGCGTAAGGCGTGCCGGCGCTATGCGGAAAAATTTGTACGCATACAGAAAGAAGAATTCTCAAGGCTTGGAATATTGGGAGACTGGGATAACCCTTATCTCACAATGACATACGACTACGAAGCCGCCATCTGTAGAGAGTTCTGTCACATATTTATGGATGGTCATGTCATTAAGAGTAAAAAACCAGTCTATTGGTGTCCTACTTGTGTGACTGCACTGGCAGAGGCTGAGGTAGAGTACGCCCCACACAAGTCTCCTTCAATTACAGTAAGATTTGCAGCCGGAGATGTCCTCAAACAGTGGCTTGAGGATCGTTTTGGAATGTTGGCCGGTCCTGCCTTTGCGCTTATCTGGACCACTACTCCCTGGACTCTGCCTGCCAACCTGGCGGTGGCGCTGCACCCTGACTTTGACTATGTGGCTGTTGAGGTCCAGGTTGGTGGGGAAAAAGAAGTCTGGATACTGGCAGAGGGAAGGTTGCTTTCTACCCTGATTGATGCTGGTCTTGAGCAGAAAGATGCCAAAGTCCTCGGTACATTCAGGGGCGGAGATATTGAAGGAATGCATGTAAAACACCCCTTCCTTGAAAGGGATAGTCTCATCATTATCGCCCCTTATGTTACGCTTGATACAGGCACAGGCTGTGTTCACACAGCTCCGGGCCACGGAGCGGATGACTATGAAAGCGGCATCAGATACGGCCTTGATATCTATTCCCCTGTGGACGACTACGGCAGGTTTACATCAGAGGTAAAGGAATTCGAGGGAGAAAACATTTTTAATGCAAATGACAAGATTGTTGAAATGCTGCGAGATAAGGGCAGCCTTGTGGCTCATGAGACCATTGAGCACAGCTATCCCCACTGCTGGCGTTGCAAAAAGCCGGTAATTTTTCGAGCAACCGCGCAGTGGTTCATCTCCATGGAGGCAGGGGCGTTGCGTGAAGAGGCCCTTCGCGCCATTGAGACCGTCAGATGGATTCCGGACTGGGGAAAAGAGCGTATTTACGGAATGATAGAGACAAGGCCTGATTGGTGCATTTCCAGACAGAGGGCTTGGGGTATTCCCCTTACGGTCCTTATCTGTGAGGATTGCGAAGAACCTGTAATGGACCGGGCAATAGCGGATCGCCTGGTAGAAATCTTTGAAAAAGAAGGCTCTGATGCGTGGTTTGCAAGGGAGGCAGAGGAATTCCTTCCTCCTGGAACTGCTTGTCCAAAGTGTGGAGGCACAAGAGTTCGCAAAGAGATCGATATACTGGATGTCTGGTTTGATTCAGGGGTGAGCCATGCAGCGGTCCTGGAGACCCGGGAAGGGCTTTCCTCTCCGGCTGCCCTTTATCTGGAAGGAAGTGATCAGCACAGGGGATGGTTCCAGAGTTCACTTCTTACCAGCGTTGCGACCAGACACAAGGCACCCTACGAGGCAGTGCTTACCCATGGTTTTGTTGTGGACGGAAAGGGGAAAAAGATGTCCAAGTCAGTGGGTAATGTTATCCCGCCGGCTGATGTCATCAAGAAATACGGAGCAGAGGTGCTGAGGCTCTGGGTCTCAGCAGAGGACTACCAGGATGATATAAAGATCTCAAACGAGATACTTCAGCGCCTGACTGAGGCATACAGGAAGATCCGCAATACTATCCGTTATCTTCTCAGCAACCTGTCTGATTTTGACCCGGATAAGCACTCTTTGGATTTTGACCGACTGGAAGCCCTTGATCGCTGGGCCCTGGTGAGGCTTGGAGAAATAACTACAAGCGTCAAACATGCCTATAAGGAGTTTAATTTCCACGGTGTGTTCCGCCAAATACAACAGTTCTGCATAGTTGACCTGAGCGCACTCTATCTGGATATCTTAAAAGACAGACTCTACTGTGAGCACCCGGAGGGCCGTATCCGCCGTTCTGCCCAGACAGCCATTTACCGTATTGTCCATGATATAGTGCTTCTTATGGCCCCGATACTTTCATTTACTGCTGAGGAGGCCTGGAGCCACCTGCCAAGCGCTGGGACTGAGAGTATTTTTCTGGCTGAGTTGCCTGATCCCCCGTCCATTTCCATTGATAAATCGTTCAATGCTGAATGGGAACTCCTATGGAAAATCCGGGGAGAAGTTACAAAGGCACTGGAACTTGCCAGGAAAGAAAAACGGATAGGCCTTGCCCTGGATGCAAAGGTCCTGATAAGGCCTCCTGAAAATATGGCAGACTTCATGGAAGAACACAGGGAACTACTAAGGACTATTACCATTGTTTCCCAGCTTGACTTGAGTGGGGAACTTGACTCAGGGGACAGTACTGTATGGCAGAGCGATGAGATAGAAGGGCTTGCTGTCAAGGTTATCCAGGCAGCGGGTGAAAAATGCGCCAGGTGTTGGACCTGGAGTGAAGATGTGGGCAAAGACCCTTCATGGCCTGATGTATGCGGCCGGTGTTCAAGAGTGCTGAGTGATTTGGTGATTGAGTGATTTGGTGATTTGGTGATTGATTGGTCTTTCAGCGATTGGTGTCGTGACCGGTTCAGGCCCTATCTGCTTTTAGTGGCCCGTTTTTTGGGAAAGCTCGGTCTATCTCCCAACATGGTCAGCATCATCGGGCTTATTGCCTATGGAGCAAGCGGCATGGTACTTGGCATGGGTCATCCGGCGGCTGCCGGTTGGCTGCTTGTCGTATTCGGACCCCTGGATGCTGTTGATGGACTGCTCGCCAGGGAGCAGGGACGGGTCAGCCCCTTTGGCGCCTTTCTTGACTCAACAGTGGACAGGTATGCTGAATTCTTTCTCTTTCTGGGGCTGATGGCCTATCTGATGCTGCACAGGCAGGGCGGTTTGGTCGAAGCGGCCCTTGTACTTTCCGCAATGACAGGGTCTCTCCTTGTCAGCTACACCAGGGCAAGGGCAGAGGCCCTGGGTTTTAGCTGTAAGGTGGGAGTGCTTACCAGGTTTGAACGTATATTCATCCTTGTTGTGGGCCTTGTCTTCGGATGGATTTATCCGGTTCTGGTAATTATCGCAATTTTTACGCACATAACCGCCCTGCAGCGTATTTTTCATGTATACAGACAATCAAGTGATTAGTGTCTGAACGAAAAGGCCGTTCAGACACAATTTTGAATTCTAAATTCTAAATTTTGAATTAAGGTATATGTCTTTTAAATCTTATTCCACAATTCAGCATTTAGCATTCAACATTGTCTATAAAGGGATGCGTTACCTAATTTCGAATTTCGAATTTCCAGTTTCGACTTCGGGAAAAGTGTAAACCGGTGAATGAAGAATGCCGATTAAATCACCAAATAAAGGGGTCCTCTATGTAGTAGGCACTCCCATTGGAAATCTTAAAGACATTAGTATAAGGGCAAAAGAGGTCCTTGGTGAGGTTTCTCTTGTTGCGGCGGAAGATACAAGGGGTACCAGAAAGCTACTCACTCATATGGGCATCAAGGCCGGCCTCTTGAGCTGCCACAAGCACAATGAAAGGACCAGTGCCAAAAAGGTCATTACCTTGCTTGCAGAAGGGAAGGACGTGGCTCTGGTATCAGATGCCGGCACCCCTGCACTCTCAGACCCGGGTGCAGGCCTGGTAAAACTCGTCAGGGAGGCTGGTTTCAGCGTAGTTCCGGTACCAGGGGCATCTGCTATTGTTGCGGCCCTGAGCGTGGCAGCCATGCCGGCAGACTCATTTTTTTTCGCTGGCTTTCTTCCAAACAAGCGGGCTGAAAGACGCAAGACCCTTGAGCAACTGGCAGAAATCCCTCACACAATCGTAATTTTCGAGGCACCCCATCGCCTGCTTGATGCCCTGGAAGATATCCTGGGTGTTTTAGGGGATAGGAGAATGGTAATGGCCAGGGAGCTCACAAAGATGTATGAGACTGTAATATCCGGCTTAGTATCAGGTATTATAGAGCAGCTTTCAAAGGGACGTGTGAAAGGTGAGATTACCTTAGTGATAGAAGGGGCGGATGAGGATAGACACAGGAAATCCTGCCGGGATCCGGAGGCAGTAGGAAAGGCGCTTCAGCACCTGATTTCAGAAAAGAGCTTGTCAATCAGGGATAGTGTGGATCTTTTGGTCCGCCTTACCGGTATGACCAAGAGCCAGGTATATCCGCTTGCCCTGGAGATCAAACAGAAAGACAGCCAGTCCAGGGGGTTGCCGGGAGACACCATTCCATAACTTTAGCTCACTTTAGGCACTTTTGACCCTAGGTAAATCACATGAATCTTTCCAATCACCAAATCACCCAATCACCAAATCACCAAATCAAAGTGTTTGCCATAATCCCGGCACGTTTTGGCTCATCCAGATTTCCGGGGAAACCCCTTGCAAAGATTCAGGGCCGCCCGATGATTCTCCATGTGTACCAGAGGGCACTGGAGGTCCCCGGCATTGATCAGGTAGTAGTGGCGACTGATGATTCGAGGATTGCAGAGTGCGTGGAAACAGCCGGTGGAAGGGTTTTTATGACAGACCCCGGCCATCCTTCCGGGACGGACCGGATTGCAGAGGTGGCTAGGCTTCTCGAACTTTCAGACAATGATGTCGTGGTTAATATCCAGGGAGACCAGCCCCTGCTTGATTCGCGACCAGTAGTTGAAATTATAAAAATGCTCCTTGAGGTTCCTGATTTTGCCATGACAACTCCTGCATGTCCTCTTGAGGCCCGGGAGGCCCTGAATCCCAACCGGGTTAAGGTGGTAGTGGACAATAACCGGAAGGCCCTCTACTTCTCCAGGGCCATGATTCCATACTACAGAGACGCTGATACAGTGGGAGACCTGCCCAAAGGATCAGGCCATGACTATCTCAGGCACCTGGGCCTATACGCCTATAGGCAGAATTTTCTTCAGACCTTTGTTACTCTCCCTCCGGGGAAACTCGAACAGATAGAACGGCTGGAACAGCTCAGGGCCCTTGAAAATGGCTACTCGATCGGAGTTGTGAGGGTTGAAGAGGCCCCGCTGGAAGTGGACACACCGGAGGATCTGGATGCAGTTCGTTCAGCCGTTGCAGGGCAATGAAGAGTTTGGAGCACTATCCCACAACTTGAAATGTTTGCCCCATAGGTTGAAAATCTGCAACATCTTGTCGGGCCAACTTGGCTCGAATTTGCTCAAAATGACTGACAGTGTCTTTAGTGTACAGACGCTCACCACAATGAAGGCAAATTTCAGCACGTACCTTTACCATTGCGGTGTGTTGACCGCTGCGCAATAATTAAAGGAAAGCAAGATGCTTGATTACACTGATAACCTTTAAAGAAACCAGCTGTTTTGCCTCAGTGTTTATGCCATTGTTAGCCTCTTGGCTGTCTTTGATAGCGAAATTTCTGTTTCATACTATCATATTCGAAATGGTTTCCTTCAGGATCATCTACCCGAACGCGCATAGAGCTATCTGTTAATCGCACAACGTCGTACTGTTCAGTTATGCCGCGTGGCACAAAATCTTCCACAGAAGGAAAAGAGCCCCCGGAAACGCTTAAAATGTTTCTGAGAGCTACTACATCTTTTACATCAGAATCTATCTTTAAAACTATCGGCGTTGACTTGATATCAACAATCTGAACCGTAAGTTGGTTTGAGTTGCCATTCCATTGCCCAGAAAGGTCTAACGCATATACTACGTTTACTAATTTGCCATTTGCTTTTCCGTTGATCTCCATATCACCAACAAAATTATAAAAACCTGTCTCAAAATATTCAGTTGTACCTTTTACTGAAACTTTCCCACCTGCATATGGATAGCTATATTCACTAAACCATATACCGATATATCGATTATCATGCTTCTCCTCCGTAAAAGGATTGAAATTTACGTAAATTGCAAATAAGACCCCAACTATTCCAAAAATAATCCCTATATTGTTTAGATGTCTCACATGCATTCCGTTCTATGTTGAGGCTAACAAGTGATTATATGATTTTACGGTTATCTTGCATTTAAATACCAAAAATAAAAAATGTTAACAAGAAAAAAATAATTACTTATGTTTTTATCTAATCGCTTAACACTAAATAAATGAAGATAGACGTATGCGGATAAACACAATGAGAAAGATTTCCGCCGCCCTAAATGCACAGTTCGACGCTTTATTGGTCAAAAACAAAATACCCCAAAAATTTCATAACCATTATTTAAAATGGTTACGATACTATTTAGGTTTCTGTCAAAGATACCGGTTCAGTGAATCAAACTCCCAGAGTCTGCCCAATTTTATCCGGAAATTAAAAGAAAAGAGGCAGACCGACGCACAGCAAAAACAAGCCAATGAAGCAATCCATATTTATTGCGAATTAATCAGATCAAAACCCAGTAATAATACAAGTGAACTGCCCAAACATCCACCAAAACCAAAGGGTATTAGCGAGACACAAAATTCGTATCGGGCAGCCCCTTTGCAATCAAAATTACAGATTGACACCAGTAAGCGTGATTCAGCGCAAAACAAAGCTGTTCAAACGGGAGTAAAGGGAAATTGGCAAGCAGCTTACAAACAGTTATCCAATGAAATAAAATTCAGGCACTATTGTAATTTCTCAATAAGTCTGGGTAACAGTCACTGGATGGTCGCAAAATATGATTTGCCTGGACTTATTGAGAAGTTACCTATTTTTACGTTTTTTCTGGCAGAAAATTCTGAAACACAATCACGAAAACACGAAATAAAACAAAAGGGGGGTATCCATTTGCCTGTCCTTACCAAGAGGTAAAATATCTGTGTGTGTCAGTGTGGGTCTGTGGCTGATTAAATCGGTCTTTCAAGACGCTCCAGTATCTTTTCCGCAAAGGCCCAGACCTTTTTCTTGTCCATCCATGTCTTATAGGGTATGGAAGTCTCCCGGCCGTAAAGCATCTTGTAGAACCGCTTAAGTCCTTCAGTATCCTTGGCATCCAGCTTGTCCGGATTTATCTCCCCGCCCAGGAGTCCGGCATGGATCGGGGGTTTTGGCAGGCTCTTAATCAAAGGCAGGATATAGTTCCATCCACCGTGGACCTTTCCCTGCACAAAGACCCCTGTTGTGTCCATGGCGACTCCAAAGACCACGGTCTTTTTGCCTTTCAGCGCATCCTTGAAGCGGTTCACATATTCCTGCACAGAGGGCAATACATGGTGGTTGTAGATACCAGATCCCAGGATGACAAGATCTGCATCTGCCGGGTCAGGCATGGATTCAGCCTTATCCACAAGGCAAACGCCGCCCAGTCTTTCCGCCAGCCATTTTCCGATTTCAAGGGTGGAACCGTACTTGCTCGCACATATGATTAGGGTTTTCATGATTGTCCTCCGATATGATAAGTCTTGCTGGGTTTAAAGTGCCATGGAACCTGGCCGGGCATCTTCCTGATGATAGTGCTGGAAGTAATCAATAAGGGCCTGGGCCAGGTTGACATTCCAGAACTCCCCAGCCACTGTAAGCTCAATCCACCCCTCCCCCGGACGCCGTATCAGGCCCGCATGCTCCCATTGCTCAAGGAGCGGGGAAAAGACTGCCTCTAAGTCAAAACCGTGCTTTTCTCCAAGGGCAGTGAGACTCACTCTGCCATTTTCCATCTGCCCAACAAGGTTTCTAAAAAGAGGGGAGTGCGCAGGCAGGAGAATGGCCGTGGCCACTGGTTTTTCCCCTGCGTTGACACGCCTATAGTAGGTCTTCAGATTCCCCTCCTGGAAGAAATAGTGGCCGTGAAGGCGCCCTCCTGCACCACAGCCCAGTGGGATGCAGGTGGCCCCATAGCGGATAAAGGTGTTGTAACGGTTGCGTTCCTTGGGAGTGCGGCCCCAATGGGACATGGAGAGGCGTCTGAAACAAGCCGCGGTCATCATCTCCCTGCCCTTTAAAAACATCTCTGCCTGGGTAGGGATGTCCGCAGGGGACTGGAGCTTACCCTGATCTACAGCCCGGCTCAAAAGGCTGCCCTTAAAGACACTCAACTGATAGAGATCAGCGCCATCCAGCTTTGTCTCTTCAATCAGGGTCCTCAAGTCATCTTCCCAGACAGCCATGGTCTGGCCTGGAAGTCCGTAGATGAGGTCAATAATTGCGGCCCCATTATCCAGGTCAGTCAAGGTGGTAAGCATTTTCAGGACCTCGGCCCTGTCCGCTATACGTCCAACGTCCTGCCGGACTTTGGTATTAAAGCTCTGGACACCTATGGAAAAACGGTTGGCACCTCCGGCCACGCAGGCCTGCATCTTGTCCTGCCCAAAATCAGCCACCCTGCCTTCCACTGTGATTTCGCAGTCATCGGCCAGGGGGAACAGGCGGCAGACAGTCTCGATCAGCCGCTTGAGATCCCCTGCATCCAATGCAGTAGGTGTCCCGCCTCCCAGATAGACTGCATGTATGGGGTGGCCGGCCACGGCCGGAAGTCCCGAGGTCTGTTCTATCTCCTTGAGGAGGGCATCAGTGTAACGGGTGCTGTCACCCCGGCGCAAGGTATGCATGAAGAAGCCGCAATAGAGACACCGGCTTTGGCAGAAGGGGACATGGATATAGACTGCCCTTCGGGACGAACTGTCAGGCTTAATACAAAGTGCCTGCCAGGTAGGCAAGGCATCTTCAGCAGAAAGCGTTTGTCCTCCGGCCCCTGCATGAACAGCGATCTTGCGATCAAAGGCGTACTTCAGTGGGTCCACCCCTTCTCTGGCAAAAAATTTGTTTGGATGTTGAGTCGTAAGGACCGAAGCCTTCCTGTCCGGTTTTTCCTTGTTGACTTGGGAATCCGTTGATTTCATCCCATGTCTTCCCATGAGATTTCTTTTGGCGTCTTTAAGGAGCTCAGGGGTGATGATTTTTTGCCCCATGGACCGGGCATAGGCCTCTACTCCTTTTTTGGCCATAGGCCTCACAAAAGGCGGTACCGCCTCAAAGGCCTTTTTTGCCTCTTCTGTCCATTTCATAAATCCTGTTTCCTCATCTTTTTTCATTCAACATTCGATGTTGGACGTTCGATGTTCGATGTTCATTAGTCCATTCGGCGCAAATTCCAACGATTTATTCCTTTACGGGTCCTTAGTGCTCATGGGATAGACTTCCATATGGCTTCGGGCAGCGGTTTCCTTTTTGCCGGATTAAATCCTCTGGACCGGATTATGTTATTAAGGTGAGATATCCGGGAACGGGTTTCCGGATGTGAGGCAAAGTAATGGCCGAATTTGCCAGGGTCCTGTTCCTTGGGAATCTTTTCGAAAAAATCAGTTGCACCGCCGACATGACCATAGGCACAATTTACTGTTTCAAGTGCAAACTCATCCGCCCGGGTTTCCTGTTTCCGGGAAAAGCTTAACTCCGTTATGTTCAATGTATGGCCCAGTACTTTGCTGACGCTGCTGTCCACACCGAACAATAAAGCGGAAAACGTCATTAACACAACAGTCCGGCCTCCAGCCCGGAGATGATCCCTGTGGGCATAGTGCCCCATCTCATGGGCCAAGACAAAGGCCAATTCGTTTTCAGAACTCACTTTATCCAGGAGTCCTGTAAATACTATAACATGCCCTCCGGGCAGGGCCATGGCGTTGACTGTGGGGGCTTTGCGGACATGGATCTTAAACCGGTAAGGCAATTTAGCGCACCGCTCCTGCAAATCATCCATCAGGGATTGGACATAATATTCCCTTTGCGAATCCGCATCTTTGCCACCCATTGACTGAAAAAAATGAACCCCCATTTTGTTTTCAAGGTCGATGGAGATATGCGGCACCATTAGATCCACCGCCAGCCCCAGCATGAGATAAACAACAACTATTAAGCCCAGCAATCCCCCGGCAAGCACAAAAAAATCCCGAATGTGTGAAGTGTGTGTCACATTAACATTGGATTTGGGCTGCCGGGGCGTATACTTCATCTATTTCTCAAGTGTCAGGGCAGTTCCGTATGCAATGGCTTCAAGACACCCTACTCCTTTCTTGTTGGCTTTTCTAGCGATCGTGGATGTTTCGATGCGGACATTAACAATCACTGTTGCATCCCCGGCCATTTCCTTCATCCGCAGCAACGCTTCCCGACGAGCCCTGTCAACCAGGCTTTCGTACGACTTGACCGTGCCGCCGAAAATATTGCGAAGGCCTGCGAGGATCTTTTTGAAATAATCAATGGAAATCACCACACTGCCATATACTAATTCAGCTGACCTAACCTTCTCCTCGGGGTAATCGACGGCTTTAATGGTAACAGCAGGCAGATAAAGAAAGGCTTTTTCACGCTTATGGATAGAGCGGTAATGCCTTTTTTCCAACAGTGTGCCAACCGAGTAACCCACCGCAATCAGTGTCAGGAAAATTAACAGATCATACATGGGCAAGTCTCCTTTTATTGGACCCGAACAGCCGTGCCATACGCATAGAGTTCAGCAGCACCCTGTGCAACTGAGGAAGTGGAAAATCTGACATTAACAATGGCATTGGCACCCATTTGGCGTGCATGCTCAACCATCCGGTCAATTGCTTGATTGCGGGATTCCTGCAAAAGCTGGGTATAGCCCTTAAGCTCTCCACCTACCAGATTTTTCAAGCTTGCCATGATATCTCTGCCAATATGCTTTGCCCGGATCGTGCTGCCGGACACCAGGCCGAAATGTTCGACAATGGTTTTGCCTGGAACTGTCTCGATGTTTGTGATTATCATTTTTTCCTCCCTCAAAGTTTTTTTTAAATCAACGGTTTTACAGCAGCGTTTGGTCGTAATTTGCTCTTGTTTTTCGATCAGTCACAGTCGATTTTGGACTGAACCCATGTCTTTTCACAGAACAGTTTTCTTTTCAAAGACGATGTTGAAATAAGTTACCTTACAAGTTCCTTTTCGGGTTAATTAATAAAAATGGATAAGGAACTCAAATTTAGGGAGGTATGACATATGCTCTCCTCGTTTTTTTCTCATGCCTTCTCCATTCAGAACCCACAAATCAACGGTTCAGATTTTTGGTAAACCCCGAACCTCTTAACCCTTGAACCTTTGAACCCCTGAACGGTTACAAATCATTTAAGCTTTATCCACAAATATTCCGACAACTTAAAAAGACAAGTAAGACATTATTCGCACGTGGCAGGGAAATGATGTGTGACGAAACCGCAAGATGCGTGCGGCTGTGGATTTTTACTCCATGGGTTGCCAGGCCGGTCAACTGGGCATCAAAATTCCTTCAGACATTCTCATGGCCGCAGACGAGGTGGTTTTAGACAGTCCGTAGCTCAGGGAGACCAAATGGCTTCAAAGAAAAAATTTTCAAGGTTTATTGCCTGGACCCTGGTTATATTCCAAGGGGTATCCCTCACCCTGGTCGTGGGTATCCTTTACGCTACCCTCAGCAGTAGCATGGACCATGAGTTTTACAATAAGCTCCAGGTACAGGAAAAAGAAGTGAGCATGGCCCTTAGCGATCGCTTGAACCAGTTGGAAACACGCATTCGGGAGATCAGCTTGAACAATGCGGTTCGGGTAAGCCTGATGCTTGGAATGAAAAATCAGCTTCTGGAACTTGTGGTAAGGCAATATCCGTTTGCCAATGGGAGTTTCTTTTTTGTCCAAGAAAGGGATGGATCTACGTTCATCCCTGAATTGCCGGGGAGTTTGGTGGCCCTGAAACCATATTTGCAAAAACTTTGTCAGAAAAAGGATTTGCAAAAAATCGAATTCCAGGATTTTGGAGATGGTCTGTTTTTCTCGCTTTTTTCCATTCCCATCAACAGAAAGGACGATCGTCTGGGCACGGCCTATGTCTTGTATGACCTGTCCCAGGATACGCATTTTTTGCAACGAATTCTCGGGAAATCCCATTCCAAATTGCTTATTCAGACTCCAGGGCATCTTATGGATATACGTACAGGCCGGAGCAGAACCATCCCTGAAGGAATCCGGGATCTCACAGCCAACGGATCTGATCATCCCCTGACAGATCTGTTTCCTGGCGAGAATCTTATTCCTTTGGAAACGTTTCCCGGCCTTTTTTATGCAGCTTCCTCCGAATCCCTCCAAAAGGAAAAATCATCTCTGATCTTTAAACTTGTTTTTCTCTGCGCCGGGATTTTTCTTTTGACCCTTCTGGTCTCCTTTCTGATCGTCCGAAAGGTGAGTAATCCTCTTGAAAGTATGGCCAATCAAGCTTTGGAGATTGCCAGAGAACCATCAAGCCCTTCCCTACAGCTTCAAGAGGGAAAACTTGAGTATGTTGAGTTCCATGACCTGGCCCATGCGTTCAATCAAGTCCTGATAAGCCTTTTGGAGACCCAGGAGAAATTGCAGAGAAGGGCAAAGGAACTTGATGCCTCAGAAAAGAGATACCGAAGCCTTGTGGAAACAAGCCCCATCGGGATCCTGTCCACGGATAAGGACTGGAAGGTCATTTTTGCCAATCAGACCCTGGAAGAAATCACGGATTACAGCCAGGCGGATCTTTGTTCAATGAATTTCTGGGACATGGTCAGCGCAGATGAACAGGACAGGATGCGCCAAGCAGGAGAGAACTATTTAAGGCAAGGCATGCAGAAAGGCTGGGAGATCCATTGGATCCGTAAAGATGGCCGGCCCGTCTGGGTAGAGCTCCAGGCTACACGAATCGAGGAAGTAGGCAAACAGGCAATCCTTGTGAATGTAATGGATGTCACGGAGCAAAAACAGGCGCGGGAAGAAAAAAGGGAACTCCAAACCCAACTCCAAAATGCACAAAAGATGGAGGCCATCGGAACTCTGGCCGGTGGTGTTGCCCACGATTTCAACAACATTCTCCTTCCTATCATCGGATATACTGAGATGGCTATAACCGATGTGCCTCAAGACAGCCTGATCCGAAAAAACCTGGGAGAAGTCCTCAAGGCAGCGGAACTCGCAAAGGGTCTGGTCCAGCAGATTCTCACATTCAGCCGTCAGAGTGAAAAAGAACGTAAGCCACTGATGATTCAACCCATCATAAAAGAATCGCTCAAACTGCTGAGGGCATCATTACCATCCACCATTGAGATCCGTCAGAACATAGACAACAAGTGTGGGGTCATCCTGGCCGACCCCACACAGATCTATCAGGTGATGATGAACCTCTGTACCAACGCCTATCATGCCATGCGCGAAAAAGGCGGGATATTGGAAGTGACTCTGACAGAGGTGGATATTGATTCTCCTGATTTAATCCCCAATCTGGATCTGAACCCGGGGCAATACCTGAGACTCGCCGTGAGTGATACGGGCCATGGCATGGACCGCACTGTCGTGGAACGGATCTTTGACCCTTATTTCACCACCAAGGGCCCGGGTGAAGGTACAGGACTGGGTCTTTCCGTGGTACACGGGATTGTCAGGAGCCATGATGGATATATCACTGTTTATAGTGAGCCTGGTGAGGGGACTACTTTTCATATCTATCTACCCCGAATCGAAGTCAATGCAAAGGTACCTGATGCCATTTCCACCGAGCCGGCTCCAAAGGGTGAAGAATATATCCTGTTCGTGGATGACGATGAGCAGATCATTAATGTGGTGCAACAAATTTTAGAGCGACTCGGTTACCATGTTGCGGCGCGCACAAGCAGCGTTGAGGCCCTGGAGGCATTCCAGGCGCAACCGGAAAAGTTTGATCTGGTGATAACCGACCTGACCATGCCGAATATGACAGGCACTGAGTTGGCTAAGAGGCTCATTGACATCAGGCCCGACATTCCGATTATTCTTTGCACTGGATTCAGCGAGGCGATTTCAGAAAAGAAGGCCCAGGCGATCGGCATTCGGGAGTATGTCATGAAGCCTATTACTACGCATGACCTCGCCACGACCATCCGGAAAGCACTGAATAAAAACTAAAAGGATCGGTTCCAGGTTCAGGGTTCAGGGTTCAAAGGTTGAAAAAGATCGCTCATGCAGGTACGGGGCACGATTCCAGGCCGGTGATAGAGTTCACTCGGGCAGGTTTCATATAGGTGATCCTGCTCTTTTTGGAAGACATGATTCCATTAAATTTATAAACAAAATAGATTTCGTCCAGCAATATTCCCACAAAAAATGCAATAGAAGCCCAAAATCCAATATAAACTATATCAGCCTGGAAAGAAATGCAGTTGATCCATAAGAAGATATTGGGTGTAGAATGAGTTATATAAATGTCGGTAGTCTGTGGGGCATCCTTTTTACTGAATTTACTGGCAGAGTAGGCAAAAAATTTAATTAATAAAAGCATTGAACACACTGTTATCCCTTGCGTAAGAAAAATACTTGAATTTTCTAAGTTCCCTAATATTAGATCAAATATGTTGGCCGGAGTAAAACGGTATGTGCTTATAAAAGATACCAGGATGATTGAAAGTATGCCGAGCCATTTCCAGTGTTCGGCAAATTTACTACTCTCAACCGGCTTTCTTATCCGGATAGCTTGAGCTATACATGTAGGCACAATCATGGAAATAATCATAACAGCGAGAAAGGGCATAAATATAATATAGAATGAAATGTCACCAAAACACAAGAGCCCGGCTATAACCAAAGGAGACAAGAGAGAGAGTAAAAACGTTTTTTCAATAGCCAAGTACAGACTCCCGCCCCAAAGCAGAGAGAGTATAGGCGCTGTAAATGCCGGTGGCATAAGAAAAAGCATTGCCAAATTTGATGTTACATTATCTTTCATTAATAGAAACAAACTTCCGGCTAAGCCAAACTTTAAACACCAAAGAAACAAGAATCGCTTTTTTAAATTAAAAGAATCTATTATAGAATTTGTGTTTAGGCCAAGTGTAATAAAGAAAGTACTAATACCAAGAAGTATGCTTGTTATTATCAAAAAAGCAAAGCTATTAAATGGAAGGCCAATGGCAGTCTTTGCTAAAATGCCAAAAAGGGCGGCTGCAATGATTATCCAGGAAGAATGATAAGTAAGACGATCGGAAATCTCTTTCAAGAGCTTTGATTCAGACTTTATATAACCTACCAAATCCTTTTCGCTCATTGGCTTGGCATTTGGAAGACGAAAATCAAAGTAATTATCCATCTTAAGCCCAGCTAAAATCAAGGCAAACATCTCAATAATATACTTATGGCACACAACCAGAATCGATTTCCCTGATTTAATTTTGGGGAGTAATACATTGTAATAGTATTTGTGAACTCTCCTATACATATCTTTAAAGGTCTCCCCAGAGTCTGGACATTCAATAGGAGAATGGAGCTTTCTGTCATAGCCCCTATAACCGAGGGATTTCTTGAGTAAATTTTTATTCATTTTTGCAAATATACCAAAATCTCTTTCTCTTACTTCCGGAGATTCGATAAACGGGATGTTTTCCTGTCCTGATTCTCTTAATGCAATTAAGGCCGTTATTTTGGTTCGAGTAAGATCCGAAGTGTGAACTTCGTCAAACTTAAGTCCCTTTTTCAATATCATCTGCCCTGCTTCTTTTGCTTGCCTCTTCCCAAGATCAGAGAGCGGGACATCAATACCTCCGGCAAGGTAGTTTTGCTCGTTTGCATGCGTCTCTCCGTGTCTTATGAAATATATTGAGCTTTTCACTGCACTACATCCTTTTTAAATTTTTTTCAATATTTGGGGAAGGTTAGGAATTAGAACTTGAAGCAGCAATGGATGTGCCAGCTCTTGCGTCACGGATACACAGACATAGGACGTTTAAAATATGCTGGAATATCAAGTAATTAAACTTTTTCAACAAAGGGTAGTTTAAAATATTATCTGTGTGAATTCTGAGAAGGTAAAAAATGAAGCGCTTTTCTTTAAAAAATTTTAATAGCAAAAAAAAATTAACCTGGATAAACCGGTGTAAGCATAATCTAAGTTGAGCGATTAGCTGTTAGCCATTAGCGTTTAGCTTTGAAAAATCAAGGCATTACGTTACTTAGAAATAGCACCCAACTGGTGAAAGTTTGTAATAGCAAAACATCCTGTAATCATTTAACTAATAGCTAACCGCTAAAGGCTAATTGCTCAATTTAAGCATAAGGAACAAATTGACAGTCCCCTGAGGCATGATTAGGCTCCTGATCATGAGCTCTGTGATCCTCGAACAGCCGTGGGATTTTGCCTCTTTGAATACGTTGGCAATTGAGGAACTTGCCGGTAAGTCAGGGGTCCCGGATATTATTGCCAAGTTTCTGTATCAGCGTGGGATAAGTACGCCGGAGGCCGTTGCTCAACACCTCAGTCCTGCGCTTAAATCTCTCAGCGATCCCTGGAAGATGATGGACATGGACAGGGCTGTTGACCGGCTGGTCAAGGCAGTAGCTCAGGGGGAACATGTGGGCGTATTTGGTGATTATGATGTCGACGGTGTAACCTCCGCAGCCTTAGTCTTTGGATTTCTTGAGGGGCTTGGACTAAAGGTGACAGTCTATATCCCCCACAGGGAGAACGAGGGCTATGGACTTAGTGCAGAGGGATTAAGGAATCTCGCATCCAGAGGCTGCAAGCTTCTGATTACAGTTGATTGTGGCATATCAGATAGCGAAGAAGTCGCCCTGGCAGGGGAACTTGGGATGGATGTCATTATCACCGACCACCACGAGCCCCCTGATTCCCTTCCCAGGGCCCTGGCAGTGCTGGATCCCAAGCGTTCTGATTGCGCCTTTGCTTTTAAAGAACTTGCCGGCGTAGGTGTGGCCTTTAATCTTGTCATGGCATTAAGACGTCGTCTTTATGAGCTTGGACACTGGAACGCTGGGCAGGTGCCCAATCTCAAAGAATATCTAGATTTTGTAGCCATGGGGACTGTGGCGGATGTGGTACCGCTTTTGGGGGACAATCGCATACTGGTCCGGGCGGGACTTGAGGTGCTTGGTAGATCCGACAGGCCGGGGATCAAGGCATTGAAGGCAGTATGTTCCCTGGATTCCGGTATTACCTCCACGGATATTGCCTTTCGCATCGGCCCGCGAATAAATGCCGCAGGGCGGATGGCTCATGCGGATAAAGCTTTCAGGTTGCTCGTTACAGATGATGAGTCAGAGGCGAAGAAGCTTGCCGACGAATTACATCTGCTCAATCGGGATCGCCAGGCGGAAGAAAAGCATATATTTAATGAGGCATTAGATAAAATCCGATCCCTTGAAAAGCAGTCCGCCTATGTCTTGGCGAGCCCTAAATGGAAAATAGGCATTATAGGTATAGTTGCATCCAGACTGGTAGAACAATTTCATAGGCCTGTGATTCTTCTTGCCCTGGACGGAGATGAGGCCCACGGTTCGGGCCGCAGTCCTGAAGGAATCAATCTCTACGAGTCTCTTTGTGCCTGTTCCGGCCACCTTAGTTCCTTTGGCGGCCACAGGGCTGCTGCCGGGATGAGGCTGCCATCCGATTCAGTAGAAGGATTCTGCACGGACTTTCAAAAAGTCGTGGCCTCGGTTCTGGAGCAAAACGATATCTGTCCCAGGCTTATGGTTGATTGCACTGCCGGTATTGATGAACTCATTGATCCGGGTTTTTCCCGGTTCTATGAACATCTGGAGCCCTTTGGCGCGGGTTATCCGGCCCCTCTGTTTGCAGTTCGGGATTTCTCAGTCCGTCAGTCAAGAGTTGTTGGAAACGGCCACTTGAAACTTTCTCTCATATCCCGGACCGGTTTGAAAAATGAGTACATGAGAGGAAAAATGGATCTGGTGGGATGGGGGCAAGGAGATAAGGTAGGTCTTCCCTGGGAGGAGCTTGAGCTTGCCTGCATGCCTTGTATCAATGTATGGCAAGGGCGAAAGCAACTCGAGCTAAGGCTGAAAGATATCCGGTATAGATAGCTCATAATCAATAACTGCATTACTTTTTATTGAGTTTGAAGTGCCTAAAGTGCGCTAAAGTGCCTAAAATTGTGGTGCGCGCTTTCAGCGCGGTTGATATAAATGGATGGAGCGAAGCGACACCTTAACTTTAGGCACTTATAACTTTAGTTCACTTTAGGCACTATTCCGGTTTATCCGGGTTGGGTTATGCGACTTAATTCTCTGACACTTTTCGGCTTCAAATCCTTTCCTGCGCGCACAAAACTGTCATTCACCCAAGGTGTTATCGCCATTGTCGGGCCCAATGGGTGCGGCAAATCCAACATTGTTGACGCCATCAGATGGGTACTGGGGGAGCAGAGCCCCAGCATGCTCAGGGCCAAGAAAATGGACGACGTGCTTTACAATGGAAATAATGACAGGCGCGCAGACCTGGCTGAGGTCCGATTGGTCGTGGAAAACAGAGGTTCTTTTGTCCCGCCGGGGTATGAAAATACCCCTGAGATCGAAATAATGCGTCGTATCCATAGATCAGGGGACACGGAATATCGTATTAACGGCAAGAGTTGCAGGCTGAAGGACATCCACTACCTCTTTATGGATACAGGGGTTGGTGCCAGGGCATACTCCATTTTTGATCAAGGTCAGGTTAGTGCTTTTATTGACATGGTACCGGGAGATCGTCGTCTTTTGATTGAGGAGGTGGCGGGTATCTCCAGGTTCAGGGCCAAGCGTAGCGAGGCCGAGCGCCGCATGGCTCAGACAAAACAAAACCTTGAGAGGCTGGAAGACCTCTTGGTCGAGGTGGAACGTCAACGCAAATTTCTCTCCAGACAGGCAAAAAGAACAGAGCGCTACCTGAAGCTGCGGAGAGAACAGGACCAACTGGATCAGGCACTCCTTGCCCATGCGTGGTTTGCTGAGTTGGGACGAAGAACGGATCTGGAAAAAGAGAAAGATTGTCTCTCTGCCGACCTGTCCGGTGTGCAGGCAGAGCTTTCTAAAAATGTCGCAGATCGGGAAAGGCTTGAACTGGAAGTCCTCGAGGCGGAAGAGGCCTTGGCTGCGATTCGTAAGGGCCTGACTGATGCGGAAAACAGCCTTCAGGAGCTCAGGGAAGAGGCCTCGCAGCATGAAAAGTCCTTAATTAAGGAAGAAAACAGGCTGCAATCTGCCGAGAAGACCTTGTTGGAATTTGAAGAAAAAGGGGCATTAATAGAACGCAGCCGTGAAGGGCTTCAGAAAGATATCAAGGCCCTCAAGACAGAGGAGTCATCATACCTGGTTGATGTGTCCGACCGGGAAAAATGGATAGAGGAATCAAAGGCAGCCAGGGACCAAGTAAAAGAGTCTCTTGAGGCAGTAAAGGTGCAGCTCGTAGATGCGGCAGCCAGGCACGCGAGGCTGGACAGTAAACGCAATGGCTTAAGAGACCGGGAGGATAGACTCAGGCGCCGTCTGGACCAGAGGCGGAATGAGCTGCAGGGTATATCAGAGCATGTAAAGGGTCTGCAAGGTGATCTGAAAAGGCATGAGGATAAGGTAGCGGAAACCCGGACTGAATTGGATTCCTTGTCTCATGATGAAAAAGCACTTGAAGGTGTTGTTTCTAATCTGAGAGGCCGTCTTTCAGCCACTGTGGAAAAAAGGCATAAAGCAGACTCGGAACTGGCATCATGCAGAGCCAGGCTTAATGCACTGAAGACTATTGATGCATCAGGTGAGGGCTTCAGCAGGGCCACTAATAAGTTGATCAGCTCCGATGTTTCCACATTGGGGGTACTTGCTGATTTTCTGGAAGTAGAGCCGGGCTGGGAACATTTAGTAGAGATAGCCCTTGGACACGGAATTCAGGCTTTGATAGTCCCTGACATGGAGGCATGTGATAGGGCCATGTCCTTTCTTAAGGACCAGCCGGCGGGAAGAGCAAGTCTGATTATACCCGGTAAGGACCGCTGCAAGGTGGAAGAAAAAAAGGATAACACCCTTCTTGAGTTTGTCAGTGCGAGACATCCCGTTGACAAGGTCGTGGCCGATATCCTGATCCATTGGAAGGTGGCGCCGGATTTGAAGACTGCTTTTAAACTGCGCAATACTGACAATAAAGCCCTTTTTTACATCACACTGGATGGTGAGATCCTCACTCCATGGGGTGAACTGGTCTTTGGGGACAAAGACAAGGCATCTTCAGGAATACTTGCAAGAAAGGCTGAGGTTTCCACATTAACTGTACGCGAAAAGGAACTTCATGAATCTTACATGCAGATCTGTAGTGAGGAAGATGAGATAAGCAAAGAACTCTTAAAGGCTGAGACCAAACTCAAGGAAGTCAATAAGAAAAAGAGCCGGATTTTTGAAGACCTGGCTGGTCATAAACAGGAAGTAGACAGCTTACTCATGGAAATTGAGGCTCAAAAAGAGAGGTCACAACGCATAGATTTGGAGATTGAAGAGGCCGAAGAGGAAATACTTGATGTAGAGGTGTCCCTTGAAGGGTTGGAAGAAGCTGTTGAAGTTGCCGTTTCAGCCAGGGTTGAAGCTGAAGGGCAGATAAAGGGCCGTGAGGATGCCTTGAGACTGCAGGAACAGGTGCTTTCCCGCAGGAGAAAGGCCCTTGAGGAATATAGAATAAAAATGGTCCGCGTTCAGACTCAGCTTCAGGAAAGGGAACAGGAGCTTGGAAGGCTTGCTGATAGAAAGGACCAGATAGTCCGGGATCGGGAAACGATGCTGGTAGAAAAGCAACGCCTGGCAATCCAACTTAAGAACAGGGCAGGGTCTCTCAAAGATGTGCGGCTGAGAGTTGAGGCCAAAGAGAACAATGTCCTGATTGAAAAAAGGCATCTGGAAGAGGTCGAAACAAAATACGATCACACCCGGCAGGCTGTTGCCGGATTGCAAGGCAAGATCAATGATTTACAGACCCGGCTCAGAGCTATTGAAGAGCAGGTTCATCAAAATGAGCTTGCCCTTTCCGAAGTGGAACAGGGCCTTGTGTATCTGAAAAAAACAGCTATGGATCGCCACCGGGCCGACATAGAAGAATTTTGTGATAAATGGCGCATTTCTCCATTTTCTCCTGATGAGGCAAGGGACCGGATCAGTGATATAGGCCGCAAGGTAGATCGCCTTGGGTCTGTGAACCTTGCCGCTGTTGAAGAATACAAAGAGCTTGAAGACAGATGGAACTATCTTAATTCCCAGAAAGACGACCTTATCAGCTCAATCGAAGACCTCGAACAGGCCATAGGCAGGATCAATCGTACCTGCAGGACCAGGTTTAAAGAGGCCCTGGACTCAGTAAACGAGAGCCTTTCCAAGGTCTTTCCTTTACTCTTTGAAGGGGGGACTGCTAAACTGAATTTGACATCGGCTGACGATATACTGGATTCGGGGATAGACTATTTGATACAGCTTCCCGGAAAAAGAATCCAGTATCTGAATCTTCTTTCAGGAGGGGAGAAGGCATTAGCTGCAATGGCCCTGATTCTTGCCATCTATTTCATAAAGCCCGGTCCTTTCTGCCTGCTGGATGAAGTAGATGCCGCACTTGATGAAGCCAATACCGTACGATTTAACCGGTTTATAAAAAAGATATCAGAGCAGTCCCAGGTAATGCTTGTTACTCATAACCAGAAGGTGATGGAGATTGCTGATGTCCTTTATGGAGTTACTATGGAGGATAAAGGGGTGTCAAGACTGGTTTCGGTAGACCTGGTGGAAAGTCCGGGATCTTGATCAATAACCTCCCCCAGGTTCTCCCTGATCCTGTCAATTTTTTTATCTTCAATCCTGTTTGGTTCCGGCTTGTCCGGGTTAGGTATTTATCGATCATGCAAAATGTGACTGTTTGGAAAAGTTCAGTCCCGCGGCACGGCCATCATACGTTCAACAGCCTTGAGGGCCTTTAAACGAATCGGTTCGGGCACAATAATCACAGGCCCTTCTGTCTGAAGGGCCTGCAACACCTCCTTCAGGCCTGTTTTTTTCATGTCTATACAGACCATCTCAGGAGAAGCAGCGTAAAATTTCTTTCCTGGATTTTGCTTTTTCAACGGATGTAAAAGCCCGATCTCTGTGGCAACAATGAATTCCTTTGCCTTGGATTCTGCTGCAAAGGTCAGCATGCCGCTGGTGCTTCTTACCGCATCCGCCATGTCCAGCACCTCTGGAAGGCACTCGGGATGGGCCATCAGCAAGGCCTCGGGGTGAGCGGCTTTCGCCTCCTTGACTTGGGCAACTGTGAGATCATCATGAATTGGACAGTAACCAAGCCAGTAATGGACTTTTTGATCTGTGTGTCTCTGTGCCCACATTGCCAGATTCTTGTCCGGGGTCATAAGGACTTCAGGAGTCTTTAAGGATTTAACGACCTGCACCGCGTTGGCTGAGGTACAGCAGATATCGCTTTCCGCCTTTACTTCGGCTGTAGAATTCACATATGTGACCACAGGCACGCCTGGATACTTTGCTTTCTCAGCCATCAGCTCCGCGGCGTTCAGCATATCCGCCATACCACAGCCTGCCTCTTTAACAGGCAGTATTACTTTTTTATCCGGACAAACAATGGCCGCGGTCTCAGCCATAAAACGGACTCCGCAAAATATTATGATATCGGCTTCGGTCTCTGATGCCTGGATACTCAGGGCCAGAGAATCCCCGGTAAGGTCCGCAATATCCTGGACCTCCGGCACCTGGTAATTGTGAGCAAGAATGATAGCGTTTTTTTCCTGTGCCAATGCACGGATTTCTTCAGCTAAACTTTCATTGGACATTTTGTTCTCCTGATTGTAGACGTTCAAAGGTTCAGGGTTCACCGTTCACAGGTTGTACTGAAAGATGAACGTCCAACATCGAACATCGAACGTCCAACATCGAATGAAAAACAAATATCCAATACCGAACACACAACAGCTATTTCTATTTCTTCATCTTTTCCCATTCGATGTTCAATGTTGGACGTTCGATGTTCATTTTTTTCTTGCCCCTTGCCCCTTTGAACCCATGTTCTGTTTCTTCATTTTTCCCCATTCAACATTCGATGTTGGACGTTCGATGTTCGATGTTCATTTTTTTCTTGAACCCTCAACCCTGAACCTCTGAACCTAGAACCTCAGAATCATCTGTACGGTAGATTTCCACACCTGGAGGTGGAACAAACCGGAAAAGATCGTCTGAAAGGCCTTTATTGACCTTGACATTGCTAAATACAAGATGTGTCCTGCCACCTAACTGGTCTTCCAGCCACATCTCCTTTACCAGATGGGTATCAGAATCTACGACAATCCATATGGTGCATACCTGCGGTACCGGATTCCTTGGGGTAAGCTTCAGCATCCACCTGGCATCCGGTTGGCCTTCTACAGGATGCTCTACAATAAAAAAACGCTTGAGGTCACCTTTTCCAAAAAAAAAGGCCTTGCTTATCTCAGTTGAAAGTAATTGATCCCTGGGAAGCACCATTACCTGATTGGCTTCCTCCTCATACACATATACCTCTTGCCCGCTGGTGACAATAAGCTGCGGTTCCGGTTGACTGTATTCCCAGCGCATCTGGTGTGGACGATTGAAATAGACCTTTCCTTTTGCCTTGAGACCCTCTGAAGAACCGGTAGCAAACGTCTCCTGCTCGAAGTTAGAGGTAATATCAGTGGTGGTTTCGTATTTTTTCTGTAACAGGGACACAAGATCTTTTCCACGATCTGAAAGACCTCCTGCCAGGGACTTCGAAGCAAAAGTAAATACCATAACTATAACTAACAAAAGGTAAAATAAACGCACATTGTGCATAATTAGGCCTCCATTCAACTACAAAACAATACCTTGTCCGAATATTAAAGTATTTTTTGAGGTTCATCCAGCCTTGTTTTTTCGTGTTTTCGTACCTTCGTGTTTTCGTGATTGATTTTGAGTAATTAATTTTCATGCTCAGGGGTTCGGATTGCGTTTCCATTCACAAAATGTTATCAATTTTACATTGTGATAGCCTTTGATTTGCGTTGCGATCAAGATCATACCTTTGAAGCCTGGTTTCAAGATGGGGAGGCGTTTGAGACACAGAAGGAGAGGGGTCTGCTGATTTGTCCTGTCTGTGGTAGTAATAATGTCCGGAAAACTCCCTCTGCAGTTGCAGTATGCACCAGGTCCGTCGGCAAAGACGGGGACACCTCGGAAGCTGTCTTGAATGAGATGCTGAATAAGATCTACACTGTGGTGGAAAAAAATACAGAAGACGTAGGAACGGCATTTGCGCAAGAGGCCCTCAAGATACATTACGGTGTGACTGAAAACCGTAACATAAGAGGTGTTGCTACACCAGAGGAAGAAAAAACTTTGAAGGAAGAAGGAATTTCCTTTATGAAAATTCCAGTACCGGAAAAAACCTCTACAAAGGGTCATTGAAGCAACCATGGATATTACAAAAAAGGTCCTACTCCGTGTAGAACATGGAAGACTGGTGGAAATGGAATACCAGGTCAGGCTATCCACGGGAAAAGTAGTGGATTCCTCTGAAAAGACGGGGGGACCGGTAACCTTTGTATGCGGAAAGGGTAATTTCCCAAAACCTGTTGAGGAAAATATTGTCGGGCTTGCTCCTGGAGAAAGAAAGGTAATATTTGTCCCTCCAAACTACACTTATGGGCGCTATGATCCCGGGAAGGTATCACTGGTGGCCATTGAAAGAATTTCAGGAGAAGTGGAGGTGGGCAAGGTAGTCAAGGCCCCTGACGAATTTGGCTTAAGACAACCAGCTATTGTCAAGTCCATATGGGAAAGCGCCATGATGCTGGACTTTAACCATCCCCTGGCCGGCAAGACCCTGCATTTTGAAGTATTTGTAAAAGACGTGCGCATTACCACGACGCAAAAGGATAATTAGTGCCTGAACGAAAAGGCCGTTCAGACACAATTTTGAGTTCTTAATTTTGAATTTTGAATTAAAAAAGGAAATAACCTTCTAACACCACCTTTCTTCCCTCTTGATTAAACCGGGTAAAGGTAACTGCAAACTATGGAAAAAGCCCTTAAAGAAGCAGGACTCTTTGAAATATACGAAAAGATCCTGTCCGACACTCGCTTAAGCGCTGAAGATGGAGAACTGCTCTTCTCCACTACTCATCTGCCGGCCCTTGGTTATCTGGCTAATATGGTAAGAGAAAGGCTTAACGGAAACCAAGCCTATTATATCTATAATCAGCACATAAACTATTCTAATATCTGTATAAATCTGTGTAAATTCTGTGCCTTCGGAAAGGAAAAGACCCACCCGAAGGCCTACGAAATGTCCATAGAAGAGATAGTCTCCAAGATAAGGGAAAGGCATGCCGAACCCGTCACAGAGGTACACATTGTCGGCGGCCTGCACCCGGATCTCCCTTATGGGTATTATATTGACATGCTGAAGGCCATAAAGGCTGAAAGACCTGAGATCCATATCCAGGCCTTTACCTGTGTAGAGATAGCCCATCTGGCAGCCATTTCGGGTCAGTCAATTGCCGAGACATTGGAAGGTCTTATGCAGGCCGGCCTGGGGTCCATTCCCGGAGGCGGAGCAGAGGTCTTCAGCACCAGAATACGGGAAAAGCTCTGCCCTGGTAAGCTCCCTGGGAAGGACTGGCTGGAAGTTGCTAAAACCGCCCATAGAGCAGGTCTCAGGACCAATGCCACCATGCTCTACGGCCATATTGAGACAATATCTGAACGGATAGAGCATCTGCTGGCCCTGAGAGAGGCCCAGGACGAGACAGGCGGATTTCTGTGTTACATACCTCTTGCTTTTCACCCCAAGAATACAAAACTGGAATACCTGTCATCCACAGGCGGGGTGGATGATCTTAAGAGTATTGCAGTATCACGACTCCTGCTGGATAACTTTTCACATATCAAGGCCTATTGGGTGATGCTTGGGCCAAAAGTTGCGCAGATCGCCCTGTCCTTTGGTGCGGATGATCTGGACGGGACTGTGCTGGAAGAAAAGATTACGCACATGGCAGGGGCGGATACCTCCCAGGCCATGACCCGTGGTGAGATCGAGCACCTTATCCGACAGGCAGGGAGAAAGCCTGTAGAGCGCGACACTCTCTACGAGCCGGTCTGAGCTCATTTTTCACCATGATTGATCCGATAATATCAAAGGTCCGGGCCGGCAGGCGCCTTTCAGGAGATGATGCCCTCTTGCTTTATCAAGAGGCAGACCTGAATATTCTGGGCCAACTTGCTGACGAAGTAAGGCAAAGGCTGCATCCAAAACCCATTGTCACATATGTCATAGACCGGAACATTAACTATACCAATATATGCATCTCCGGTTGCAAGTTCTGCGCTTATTACTGCGCACCGGGTGACCTTTCAGGCTATGTACTCTCCTGGAAAGAACTGGCTGAGAAGTTAGAGGAGACAAAATCACTTGGGGGTACACAGATCCTGCTGCAAGGCGGGCTCCATCCTGATCTCCCCCTTACTTTCTACGAGGAAATGCTCTCTTTTATAAAAGACGGTTTTGCAATCCATTGCCATGCCTTTTCTCCTCCTGAGATCGTTCACTTTGCCAATATTTCCAGTCTGTCTATAAAAGAGGTCCTGGTCAGGCTTATCAAGGCCGGACTCGATTCCATCCCGGGCGGTGGAGCGGAAATCCTGACAGACAGAGTAAGAAAGCAGATCTCCCCACGGAAGGCCACAACAGATGAGTGGCTGAATGTAATGGAGACTGCCCACGAATTAGGGCTTAAGACCACTGCCACTATGATGTACGGCCACGTGGAGCGACCGGAGGAAAGAATTGAACACCTTTTACGCCTTAGAGACCTTCAAGACCGCACCAACGGATTCACAGCCTTTATTGCCTGGCCCTTTCAACCCAAAAATACCGCTCTTGACGTCAGGCCATCTACCGGACAGGAATATTTGAGACTGCTTTCCATCGCCAGGATTGTCCTTGACAACTTCCCGAATCTTCAGGCCTCATGGGTCACACAAGGTCCCAAAGTGGCCCAGATTGCCTTATTTTTTGGGGCAAATGACTTTGGCAGCACAATGATTGAGGAAAATGTGGTCGCAGCAGCCGGGGTGAGTCATCGACTCTCGGAAGCAGAAATACGTAGAATTGTTACCGATGCAGGCTTTGAACCGCGTCAGCGCCTGATGGACTATAGTTTAGTTGGAGAATCCGGTTAATGGGTTAATGGGTTCAGGGTTCAAGAAAAAAGATGAACATCGAACATCGAACGTCCAACATCGAATTTTGAATGGGAAAAGATGAAGAAACAGAACATGGGTTCAGAGGGGCAAGGGTCAGGGGGCAAGGGTCAAGAAAAAGATGAAGAAATAGAAATAGCTGTTGTGTGTTCGGTATTGGATATTTGTTTTTCATTCGACGTTGGACGTTCGATGTTGGATGTTCGACGTTCATCTTTCAATGTAACCTGTGAACCCTGAACCTCTGAACCTCTGAACCCTTACAGAAAGGTAACCCTGAACGGTGAACCCTGAACCTCTGAACCCCTACACCAAATCACCAAGTTCTTTCCATCTTCACATAGCCAGATGGGTGGTTCCTGTCTCAAGGCCTCCAATAGAAAATGGGGCAATAGCGACCTTTGAAGGAAAAATAGTAGGGGTAGGACCGGCATCGGAACTCCGCGCAAGCTATCAGGCAGAGATAAAAGACTATGGAGACTCCATACTTTGTCCCGCCCTGATAAATACCCACTCTCACCTTGAACTCTCTCCCCTCAGGTGGCGTCTTTCTCCAAGCGGTTCCTTTGTTGACTGGGTAAGAGCGCTTATTGAGGCCCGCGACCTGATCAGGCCTGAAGAATGGGAACCGGCCATATGTCAGGCGATAAAAGAGATGCAAAAAAACGGGATAATTGCCGTTGGAGACGTGGGAAATCTGGATGTTATCCCGCTTTTTTCTTCCAAAAAAGATGGCACATGGCCTTTCAGGGGCGTCTTCTTTCAAGAACTGGTATGCCCGATACCGAATGGAGCGGAGGAAGAAATCCCTCTCAGCCCCCTTTTTGTAAATGAAAAAGTTCCTGAACCCATGGACATCTTGGGGCCATCTTTTCGCTATGCCTTTTCCGCCCATGCCCCGTATTCTGTGGCGCCGACGGTCCTTAAAGCCATTAAGGCATGGGATCAGAGCCATGGCATGCCGTTTCCCATTCACGTGGCTGAATCAGAAGAGGAGATAGAGTTCCTGCAAGGTAGGCAGGGTCCCCTAATAGAACTCTTAAAAGAAAAAGGACACTGGCCCTTGAATTATGATCTCCCCAAAGCGTCTCCTGTGAGGTATCTTGAAACCTTGGGGCTACTTGATAGGCATACTGTCTGTGTTCACTGTGTCCAGGTGGACCGGGATGACATCTCAATCCTGGCAAAAACAGGGGCTGGCGTTTGTCTGTGTCCCAGGAGCAATGTATTCCTTGGAGTGGGTGTGGCTCCTGTGGAAGAGCTTCATGCTTCAGGCATACCATTGGCCCTTGGTACAGATAGCCTTGCAAGCAACGACCGGCTTTCCATCTTCGCCGAAATGGCAAGCCTTTCAAAGCTGGCCCCCGGTCTTCCTCCAGAGGCCATTTTCAGGGCAGGCACTTATGGTGGAGCAAGGGCCCTTGGTATCTCTGAAGAATTGGGGAGTCTGGCCAGGGGCAAAGCCGCAACATTTTTGGCAGTAGAGTCGGGTCCCATTGGCAATAAAGATATCCTGGAATTCCTTGTCCATGAAGGATGCAGGGGATTGGGTGATTTGGTGATTGGGTGATTTGGTGATTGAAGAGGTAAAATCCGGAATGAAAAAGGGGTTGGAGGCCGGCAATATTCAGTATGCCAAACTGGGCATTGTGAACTTTATTAATACCTCGCCGATCTATGTCCCCTGGCAGGAAATGGGTCCTCTCAATGGATGGGTGGTGGAAGAGGGCCCGCCCACCTTTTTGAACAGCCATTTGGCCCAGGGGAAACTGGATGCGGGTATTGTTTCCTCCTATGCATACGGCCTCAATGCAGACAGATACTACATATTGCCAAACCTGAGTATAAGTGCTACCGGCCCTGTGGGGAGCGTGATCCTTCTCAGCAAGGTCCCAATTGAAGAACTCAATGAAAAACTTGTGCTATTAACTCCTCAATCCGCAACATCCGTCAACCTTTTGCATATAATACTTGAAGACTTTTTAGGAATGAGACCCATATTCAGGACAGGAAATTTTAAGGAACTGTCGGTAAATCCCGTGGCCCAGGCCTACCTCGCCATAGGGGACGAGGCCCTGAGGCTGCGATCTAACACTGATAATCTATTCCGGTCGGATCTAGCCAAAATATGGTTGGACCATACAGGTCTGCCTTTTGTATTTGCCGTATGGGCCATCAGAGAAGAAATCTGGGTTGCATGGCCGGAAAAAATTCGTCTCCTCCATAAGCGCCTCAGCGAATGCTATCACAAGGGCCTGATTGAACTCGAACGTATAAGTAATCTGGTTGCCCACAAGATACCAATGACCTCATCAGACTGTCTGGGATATCTTAAGGGCATAGAACTCGATCTTTCAGAAAAAAAGCAGCAGGGTCTGCTCCATTTCTTCAGGCTGCTACATGATCGCGGTGGTTTTCCCAGGATATCGGAGTTGAAAATGTTGCCTGCCGACGACATTGGTCATCAGTCATTGAGGAAATTGTGATATGAAATTGAAGGATTTGTTTCGGAGACAAACCTAGCAGGCAGAGCAACCCTGTTGAACTTGCGGCAAAAATCCAAAATTTCGAAGCGCCCTAATCCATCTCGGCGCATTTGGAAGGGATTCAAGGAGATGTTAAAGAGGTTCAATGTGCCCAGGCCTCGGATATTCGATAAACGTGGGGCCGGCAAGATATGGTTTTTGGATTGTCTTTGCTGATTACGGAAGCGAGTATCACTGAGGAGCCCGGTGCGGTAATTCCGCACGCCGGGATCTGTGCGGGGGCGGTCGGGTAACTGGCCGTCCTACCGCGTCGCGCCTCAAAAATGTACTTCCTGACTCACATCAAAAATAAAGCTTGATCCCAAAATGGTAGCAGGCTATACTCTATATCATGAGGATAATTTCAAAAAAGACATTAAGAGAATTTTGGAAAATCCATGCAGATGCTGAACAACCTTTAAAGTCATGGCATGCAAAAGTAAAATTAGCAGAATGGAAAACTTCAAACGACATAAAAATCGATTATAGAAATGCCAGCTTTGTTGCTAATAATCGAGTTATTTTCAACATAAAAGGCAACACATATCGTCTCGTGACAGCAATTAATTATGACTTCGGAATTATTTATATCCGCTTTGTTGGTAGCCATGAGGCTTATGACAAAATTGATGCAACAACAATATGAGGTGATATATGAATATCAAGCCTATTAAATCAGAAACTGACTACAATGCAGCTTTACAAGAAGTTGAAAATTTGATGAGTGCTCAAAAAGACACTCCTGAAGGAGACAAACTTGATGTATTGGTTACCTTAATAGAGGCATACGAAGAAAAACATCATCCAATACTTCCACCTGAACCAGTAGAAGCCATCATTCATCAAATGGAAAGTCAGGGGCTATCCCGTAAAGACTTAATACCACTTATTGGCTCAAGGGCACGAGTGTCAGAAATTTTAAACAAAAAAAGGTCCCTGTCCATCACTATGATAAGAAAACTTCAAAATGGTTTAGGTATATCGGCTGAAATTCTAATAAAACCTTACAACTTGCAAGCAACATAGCAAAACATACATCATCTCAAGAAGTTGCTTATTGGGTTCACAAAGCAATTACAAGCGCTAACAATCGCATTCACGCAGACCGCGAACAGCACGCTAACTTCTATCAGGCATCCCGGCGCGGCTGGTGATGCTGGTCGTTCTACCAAGAGAGATGATAATGAAAAGGTGTCCCTTCTGCGCTGAAGAAATTCAAGACGATGCGATAAAGTGTAAACACTGCGGTGAGTTTCTGGATACCTCCAACCACCAAAGCTTTGTAGAGGAAAAGATTCAATGGTATTTCCGAAAATCCTTTATTGCCATCGCAGTCTGTTGTATAGGGCCTCTGGCGTTGCCCCTGATTTGGTGGCGTCCACAAACGACGCGGGCATGGAAGATCGGACTCACAATAGGCATCCTTGTTCTCAGTTGGATCTTGTTTCAAAGCACGATGGAATCCATTCATACTCTCAAGGAGTATTACAAGCTAATTGAAGAACTGTGAAATGATCGACAGGTAGAACGAATAAGGTTAGATTGTGTGAGCGGAGCAAACCACAATCTGAACCGTTTGTTGGACGAGCCCGATAATGGCACGGTATTTGCTGTTAGAAAATATTTTTTTTGAGGTTTGCTTTGTTTAAGCAGAAAGTCATGTTAACGGTCTTAAGAAAATGCACATATTTGGTGAAAAGCGCACTGCAGCTTCCAAAAGTGCTATAGAAGTCAGTGTGTGGTGCCTGGAAGTGCTGTTTCAGTCCAAATCGCAAAAAGCGATTTCCTATCAGTCTATCAGCTTTCCTATCAGTCTATCAGCTAACCCAGAACCTTTGAACCCAGAACCTTTGAACCCAGAACCGTGAACGCCCATAAATAATGATACCAACAGGAAATGAGAAAAAGCGCTTTGTCCGGGACAAATTCGCCTCTGTTTCAAGGAGATATGATCTCTTAAACAAGTTGCTAAGTTTTTATATAGACCACTACTGGAGATGGGTAACCACGCGAGAGTTTGATGAGTTCAAACAAGGCCCCATCCTGGACCTCTGCGCCGGAACCATGCCCCTTTCGGCTGAAATTGTGAGGCAGATAGCGCGCCCGGTGGTGGCAGTGGATTTCTGTTATGAGATGCTTCGGCATGGGGCGCTTCAATTGGAAAATGGCAGCAAGAAGGCAAAATATATAGTCCCCATATGCGGTGACGGAGAGTACTTGCCACTCCATGACTTGAAATTCCAAGGAATAACAATAGCCTTTGGAGTCAGGAATCTCAGCCGGCCGGAACAGGGCCTCAGAGAGATGTTAAGGGTGCTGAAAACAGGGGGGAAACTTGCGATTCTCGAATTCTCGCGTCCGAAGAACCGCCTTTTTTCTCCGATATACAAATTCTATCTTCACAAACTCCTCCCCTTTATGGCCGGCATTATCTCAGGCGACAAAGAGGCCTATCGCTATCTGGCAGATTCCATTCAGAGCTTCTATGAACCTGAGGTCCTGGACGCAATGATGAGAGATGTGGGATTTCGAGAGGTTAAGCACAGACCTCTGACAATGGGTATTGTTACACTATATACAGGGCGAAAATAGTTTTAATAGCGAAATTTGAAATTTGAAATTTGAAATTGGGAAAAATATAAAGATTTAAATGCGTTACCTAATTTCGAATTTCGAATTTCCAGTTTCGACCTCGGCATTCAATTCGATAGTGCGCGTTTTTTTGAAGAAAGTGTAAACTGGTGAATGAATGATGCCAATTATAGTCCATATATTCACTGATGGTGCCTGCTCCGGAAACCCTGGGCCCGGTGGGTGGGGGGCAATGTTGCAGTATGACAAACAAAGAAAGTGCATCAAGGGCTGGTCAAAAAACACCACAAACAACCGGATGGAACTCTTGGCAGCAATACGGGCCCTTGAGGCCCTTAAAAGGGCCTGCGATGTGATTATCACCACCGACTCCAAATACGTAAAACAGGGTATAACCGAGTGGATAACTGCATGGAAGCGCAGAGGGTGGCAGACTGCCGCCAAAAAGCCTGTTAAAAACAAGGATCTATGGCAGGCACTTGACTCTTTGTGTCAATTTCACAAGGTTCACTGGGAATGGACCAAGGGTCATGCCGGACACGAGGAAAATGAACTGGCTGATCAACTGGCCAGGGAAGCCATTTCCGAAGGCCAGGCAGGAGGTCTGGAAGAGGACAGAACAGGCAGATTAGAGTAATCGGTGTAATCTGCGAAATCTGTGGATTAAACTTGCCTTAATTATGGTAAAGTAGCTGAGAACGTGATAAATGATAAGCAGGAAGATAGACCACAACTTAGTGTCATCGGGCTGAAAGGAGGTAAAGATGAAAAGGGGAAAAGCGGTATTTGTATTGATATTGGTCAGCCTTATTTTCTGTGGCTGTGCAAGGGTGAATTTTGCTCCCACCGGAAAAGTTTATCCACCCTACCAAGGTCCGGTGAAAATATATACGACCCCGCCCACGGATATAAAATACGAGGAGATCGGGTGGGTCACTGCCGATGGCGATTTTAACCATCCCTGGGCTCAATTGCTTCAGATGATGCAAAAAGAGGCAGCCTCCCGAGGAGCGAATGCGCTGATCATCGAAAAGAGGTTTACCACCCAAATGGATACCGAGATCAATATTGGCAGTCGATTCGACGAAGATCGAACCATCACTGCCATAGCGGTAAGAACCCATGAATAAATGGGAACTTGACCGCTACGAGGTGCATCAAGAATCCTGAAAAGCTCAAGTCCAATCGGATAGAAGGATTAGGAAATGGCTTTCCCTTTTCCTCTTCCATATGAATTCATCTGACAAAAAAATATTTGCTACTATTTTCTTTTCCATTTTTACGTCTGTTACAGGCGTGGGGATAGTAGTCCCGCTTCTGCCGGTGTATGCCCATGATCTTGGAGCCAGCGGTCTGTATATCAGTCTGATCTTCGGCGCATTTTCCCTTTCACGAACATTTCTCCTTCCGTATTTCGGCAGGATTTCAGACAAAAAAGGGCGTAAGCCGTTTATTGTCGCAGGCCTGCTTGGCTATACATTGGTTTCCATTGCATTCATGTTTTCAGCCGATGTCAATTCATTGATTGTCGTACGATTTTTACAGGGTATTGCGTCTGCCATGATCATGCCGGTTGCACAGGCCTATATCGGAGATATCACGCCTGAAGGGAAAGAGGGCTTTTATATGGGTCTTTTTAACCTGTCAATGTTTCTGGGCCTGAGTATTGGCCCTCTGGCAGGCGGAGTGATCAATGACAAATTCAGCCTGAATTCAGCTTTTGCGGCCATGGGGATTTTTGCGGCTGCAGGCTGCTTTTTAAGCTTTTTCTTACTGCCGCCTGTTAGTTCGGAAAGGATTGTCTGGAAGGATAAGGCTCCGGTGTCGATTACCAGGCTATTAAGGGACAGGGTTATAGCAGGGCTGTTCATCGTCCGGTTTTCCTATATAATCTGCATTGGAATCATATGGTGTTTCCTGCCTGTTTACGCGGATTCAGAATTCGGGTTTTCAAGTTCTTTGATCGGGATTCTTGTCATGCTCGGAGTATGTATAAGCGGTATGCTGCAGGTCCCGATGGGCTTACTGGCTGACAAGCTAAACAAAAGGTACATGATTATATCCGGCTGTCTGATAATCGCATATGCAACATATTCATTTTCATGGGCAGAGGGATTCTGGGATATCATTATCGCGGACATTCTTTTTGGAGTGGGAGGCGGATTATCAACACCGCCGGTGATGGCGCTGTCTGTGATAAAAGGTAATGAAAACGAATCCATGGGGTCAATCATGGGACTTTTGACAGTGGGGCACAGTCTGGGAATGATGCTCGGTTCTTTTTTTGCCGGTATTATAATGGATTATTGTGGTCTCAGGAGCGCGTTTTCCTTAGGGGCAACGATAATGACGGCCGGGATCTTGTTTTTTATCCTTTTGACGCGGGAAAAAGGATTGATTCCATGCGCTAAAGTGCGGGAATAGGGGCGCTGTTTCTGACCTAAAATGAAGGGAGTAGGCTTATGCAAATAACCTTTGGCATTGATTTTGATCAAGGGTGCTGGCCCGGTCCACTAAGAAACAAGGAAGCAGTTGTCGGCGAAATTTGGTTGGGCCAGCATGGTTTCCTGTCTTTGCTGGAGACCGCCCTGGGTCTGCGCTACCCGGCAGATCCTGACTCTGTACGTGCAGCGGCCCTGCTACCCGCTTTGCGAGCAATGGACGCCTTCTGGAGCGATTCAGCGAATGTGGACCCCTTTGGCACGGCCCGAAAGGTGCTCACCTGGCGCGATTGTCTGCGGCTCCAAGGCTGGCGTGGCCAGGCTGTGAGCAGACGGCTGACAGAGCTAAGTAAAGTAACGGCAAATGTGCTATCCGGCTTCCCTGATCGTCTTGAAGATGTTTCCAAATCCTTGGAGACCCGCCGGGCGGGCATTTCTTTAATCAACCATGTCGAAGATCGGGAACAGTTACCTCTGATCTGGCGGTTCGTGCTGGACGGCCTTGAAAAACAAGGCACCATAGTCAGGCCGCTCTCTCTTGTTGAGTCCCAAAGCAACGGTGACTTGGCACAGTCACGCAAAGAAGGCTTTTCCCTTAGTGGTGACGGCACCCTTCAACTTCTGCGGCCGGCCGGTCCATTGGGTGCGGCCCATGAGGTGGCGGCCTGGCTTTCCGATCGGGATTCGTTGGAAGGCACAGTGATTATTGGACCGGATCCAGCGCTTGATCATGCCCTAAGGCGGTTTGGCCTGCCTACCAGTGGTCACTCCGGCGCTACGGGTGACAACACGTTGTTGCAGGTGCTGCCTTTGGTATTGGAAATGGCTTGGCATCCTCCAAACCCGCAGCGCGCTCTGGAGTTGTTGACACTCACTATCAGTCCTGTGCCACGTGGAATAGCAAATCGCCTGGCAAGGGCCATGCAAACTTGGCCGGCGGTGGATTCCGACATATGGCGCGAAACTCTGGCAACAGGCCTGGATGACTTACAGGATCAGGGCAGGCGCGGGCCTGTCGAGGACCGTCTTAAGGTGATCTTTTCCTCGCCGGTCAGCCGTGGCAACTACCCGGTTGAAGAGGTTCACCGCCGTGTCCGCATACTCATGGATTGGGCCCGAGGCCGTTTGAGCACAACAGGACCTGCTGAACGCTTGGCATGGCAGGCGGTGCTCAGGCAACTGGAAAACCTCACACGCCTGGTCGATCTTTCGGGTCTCGGAGAATTAAGCGCAGCCCAAATCAGACGAGCAGTGCAGGATGCAACGAGTGAAATATCCCTGCCTCCCCTTATGGAAGCTCAAGCCGGACCAACGGTTGTGGACGCACCTGGATGCGTGGTGAGTCCTGCACCCAGGGTTATCTGGTGGGGTTTTACACGCGAATCAGCACCGCGTCCTGTCTCAATACCACTTACCATCGAAGAACGAAAAGGACTTTCCAGGGAGGGAGTGCAAATCCAGGACCCGGGTGATGAGGCGATTTGGCTTGCCGAGCGTTGGCGCAGGCCTTTGTTCATGGCTGCTGAGACTTTCATAGCTATATGTCCTGCCACCGGCATAGACGGAGAAAATCTGTTCCCCCACCCGCTATGGGACGAGGTGTCCGCCCGGGCCTCGAATGGTACAAAGCTTTTGGAGAACACCGTGTTGAAGGATACGCCCCAAAAGCACGGTAGAATAGCCACTACAGTGCCGGGTAAGCTGGAAACCTGGAAGGCACCCCCGGCTGCCATCCGCCACAGGGACAGCGAATCGGCAAGCAGTCTGGAAAAGTTGATTTCGTGCCCTTTCCGTTGGGTGGTGGCCTACCTGTGCGGAGTATGGCCCGGCGGGACCGAAGCCTTGTCCTCTGGTGCGGTGTTGGAAGGATCTCTTATACACGAATTGATATACCGAGTTTTTCGTAGATGGCCCTTGGGACCCGATCAGGCGGCTGTCGAAGCTGGACGGCTATTCGAGCAGCAAGGTCCCCGATTGGCTGCGCCTTTGTTCCAGCCGGGCTCTAAGGCAGCTCTGGCCGATACCCGTAGAGCGCTTGTCACCACGGCCAGGCATATTGTCAGGCTTCTAAGCGATGCTGGATTGGCGCCCACAGCCATGGAAAAGGATCATGAAACAGAAGTTCCCGAACTGGGGATCAGGCTCACGGGCCGACCGGACTTGGTGGCCGGCCAAGCGGTGGTGGACTTTAAGCGAAGCGGGGCAACCTATTGGAGTAATCGCATAGCAAAAGGGAGTGCTGTTCAACTCGCTTGTTATGGACGTTTGCTGGCCGGTGCGACCAAAAAGGGAAATTTTCCACCTGCGGGCGTCTTTATTCTACAGGAGGCGCGTCTGATTACAGCGAGTGCCGGCGTGTTTTCTCATGCGGACGTAATTGAAGGAACCGATTTGGTCGATACCTGGAAAGGAATAGTTGATGCGGTAAAACAAAGGCGCGGAGAGCTGTCAAACGGTGAGATCCGTGCCCCAGGCGCGGGCCAAGACTGCCCGAGCGAAAGCTGCTTGAGTGAAGAGGGATTGATCATGAATCCTTCATGCAGCTTCTGTGATTACGCAGTGCTCTGTGGTGTGGCGCTGGGAGGTTGAGCCATGGCTGATATCCACATAATCTCTGCCAGTGCCGGTAGCGGCAAGACCTATCGCCTGGCCCAAGAAATATATCAAGATGTGGCCTCCGGCCGTGTGCGGCCGGAGGGAATCATAGCCACGACTTTCACGAACAAGGCAGCGGCTGAGTTGCAGGAAAGGGTGCGCCGGCTTCTGTTGTCCAAAGGCCTTGTTGAAGAAGCCCAGCGCCTTGCTGCTGCACGCATGGGCACGGTGAATTCGGTATGCGGCAGTATCCTCAAGGATTTTGCCTTTGATCTTGGGTTATTTCCAGACATAACCATACTGGACGAAGAGCAATCACGCCTGCAATTGGGGCGATCACTTGATGCGACCTTGACTGTGGAAACTCAAAAAGAACTCGCCGGTCTTAAACGGCGGTTCGTAGAATTCGACTGGATGGGAGCTGTGCGCAACCTGGTCGAAGCCGCCCGGTCTAACGGCTTGGGGCCGGAAGATCTCTCTGATTGCCGGGTACGCAGTGTGGATGCCTGTCTCAGCCATTTCGGAGATCGGGTAAAGGACAAAAAAACTCTTGAATCGCAATTGGAGGACGCACTCCAGTCCTTTCTAAACAACGTTGACCAAGATGCCGACACCACCAAAACAACAGATAAAACTGTGTCCATTGCCGGACAGTTACTCAACACAATGCAAGGGGGGCAGGATCTTACGTGGGCGAATTGGGTAAAGCTCAGCACACTGAGGGCCGGCAAGAAATCCGACGATTTGCTAAACCAAGTGCGAGCGGCCGGGCACGCGCATGATAACCACCCTGGTCTCCGCCACGACATGCGCAGGGCCATTGAACTGGTTTTCGATTTAGCGATCCAGGGCCTGGAGGATTACCAGGAATACAAGCGCCAGCGAGGGGCCATGGACTTTGCGGACCAGGAATCATTGGCCCTTGATCTGCTCAATCGCCCGAAAGTCATAGATCGCCTTTCCCAGGAATCGGACCTTCTGCTGGTTGACGAATTCCAGGATACCAGCCCCATCCAACTGGCCATATTCCTCAAGCTGGCAGAAGCCTGCGGCAGGGCCGTATGGGTTGGTGACCAGAAGCAATCCATATATGCCTTCAGGGGGACCGATTCGGCACTCATGGATGCCTGTTTGAAAGCCATGACAAAGGGTGACAATGTCGAAACGCTTAATCGGTCGTGGCGTAGCAGGCCATTTCTTGTGAGGCTGACCTCCGAGGTATTTTCTCGTGCATTTTCAGCCTACGGCATCCGGGAAGATCTGGTACGTTTGGAGCCTGCCCATGATGATGACGACCCGGACCTGGGACCTGTTTTAGAGCGATGGGTGCTTGGCAGCGGAGACCGCCGGCAGAGTAAAGATACTCAGGCTTCCGCCGTGGCTGTAGGCGTAGCGGAATTCCTGGATGACAAGACGGTAAAGGTACGTGATCAAACCACAAAGGCAACGCGTCAAGCCCGTGCTCAAGACGTGGGCATTTTGTGCCGTAATAATGACGTCTGTCAACTGGTGACGGATTATTTGGTATGTCACGGCATACAGGCCCAGATCGCCCGTCCCGGTCTTATGTCCATGCCGGAAGGTTTGGTGGTTCTTGCCGGTCTCAAGCTCTGGGTTGATCCTAAGGACACCTTGGCAGCTTCCGAAATTGCAAGGCTCATCCACTACTCCGACCAGCCCGATAAATGGCTGTCCGCTTTGCTCCAATCAAAATCCGCAGAATGCTTTTTCTCGTTACCCCAAGTAGCTGACCTGCAAAGGTTGGCCAGCGAAAATCCTACATCAGGACCTGTGACCGCTCTGGATATGGTGATTGAGGCCACTGGTGTCAGAGACTACTGCCATGCCTGGGGCAAAACCGAGGCCCGACTTGCCAATCTGGAGGCGTTGCGTGGTCATTGCCATGTCTATGCAAACTCGGCCTCGGCAGAAGGAGCCGGTGTCACAACAGCGGGGTTGGTTGACTACCTGGCTGATTTGCAGTCTGAAGGAGCCGACAGCCAGGGGCTGGACCCGGGGCGCGACGCAGTGACGATTTCCACCTGGCATGCTGCAAAGGGCCTGGAATGGCCGATTACAGTATTACACCAACTGGACAAGACTTACGAAGCCAGGATTGACGGGGTGGTGGTCATGGGCAGAGAGGATGGCTTTGATGTCAGCGCTCCTCTTGCCGACCGCTGGGTGCGCTACCGGCCTTACCCGTACGGTAAGAGCAAAAACAATATACCATTCCGCGATCGCATATTGTCCAGCGAAAATTACCTGTACCGGAATGAGCGTGAAAAGCAGCAGGAGTTAAGACTGTTGTACGTGGGTTGGACAAGGGCAAGAGATCGTCTTATTTTGGCCGGTCCACCCAACAAATTTGGCAACGGGCTCTTGGCCCTTTTAAGCGAGCAGGCTCAGCCGTTGCTCAACGAACCCAGGGATGGGGCGGTAAATTGGGCGGGCATCAAGCTGGACTGCGTGATCCGCGAATTGGAGCCGGCACTTCCCTCCGAGGTAAAGGACTCGCCTGGTTCCGATTACCAGGCATCAGGACCAAGAGAGTATCCTCCGGCCTTTGTTTCACCCTCGTCCGCAGAAGGACTGGGAGTTATTACCGAGGAGATAGAGCTGGGACCCAGGATGACCCTGACGGGCCAAGCCGAACCGCTGGAACTGGGTGAGGTCCTGCACACCTTCCTGGCCGCGGACCGCACTACCTGGGACCGTAATGAGCGCCTTACTTTGGCCCGGCAGGTGCTGAACCGTTGGCATATCCCGCAGGCCCTCAAACCCGAAGAGATGGTGGCAGCCAACGACGCCCTGCATGCCTGGCTCGGACAACGCTGGCCTGGGGCCGAGATGCATCCGGAGTGGCCCATTTTTCATCGCTTGCCCGGAGGAACTGTGATGCGCGGATTTGCCGATCTGGTTGTCATGACAGACGACGGGTTTGCAGTGATCGACCACAAGGCCTTCCCCGGTGATCGTAAGCAGGCCGTGGAACACGCCCAAGGCTATGCCGGGCAACTTCAGGCCTACATCCAGGCCATAGCTAGAGCAACCGGCAAGAGGTGCCTGGGCGGGTTCATCCACTTACCGGTTTCAGGCCTGATCTGCGGCGTGTCGGCCCCGGGAGACTTAAGCAATTTTCCAAAGAGTAACTCGGGGACCGGTAATGGCTAATTGACTTCGGCTGATCTTCGATAAGAGAGTCCGATGACGAATGACTTCTTATTCATGTTAAGCGCATTGTGGTGCCGGCTATGGCTTCCGGAATGAAATGCGAGCTTATCTCGCAGGTGAAAGGGAAGACAAATGGCAAACTGAACCTTCAACTTTAAAGTGGGGAGCTGCTTCTGAATGAACTTACAGATACTTCTAACCCTCTTCTAATTCTTCGGGCTTGGCAGCCCATACCACTTGCAGAAGCGGTAACCCCGTCACCTCCATAGAAAGGGATCATCCTCAACTGGGGAGGAGAGGAGCAAAACCTCCCGATTAGCTCATGTACTTGCTGACAAAGCTTTTAATACTACCCTTGGTTCTTTTTCTACTACATTTAATAATACAAGTGCTGGTCCACGTGGCTTTCTATCCCCACGTTCCCAATGACGAAGTGTGCCCAAGCTAATACCAAAAGCTGAAGCAAATTCTGATTGACTCATGCCGATTTTTTCCCGAATGGCCTTCACATCTATAGGGGAAAATTCATGTACGACAGCCTTGCTTGTTTTCCCTTGGGCAAAATCAATAGCTTCTGTCAGTCCCTGTTTAATACTTTCAAATGCTGTGTTCATGACGTTTCACCGTAACTTTTAATTATAATACAGGTCGAATAGGATTGTAACATTGCAGGGATGATAGTGGAAGAAATATGGATGAGCCAGAAAACTGATGTGCATTATGTGGGTCAGTTATGATGAGCACAAAAGGTCAGTTATGATGAGCGTTGAAGCATCAACCCTGCAAATTTATAACTGATCTCCGGGGCAGGAACACCGGCCACCTTGCACTCATTGTTTATCTTTTCTATTCCCCGACCCCAAGCTTCGATATAGCCAGTCCGGAAAAATGCGGAGGCGATGAGCGGATTGTAAGGAATGGAAGGATGTTTTTTCTGTAATAATTTTATCGACAACTCATCCGGCAGTCGTCCCGCATTCCAGAAAATAATTTTATCTTCGTAAACGCTGATCTGTACGGGATTGCCACTGCTGTAGTCCTTGTGCACGACGGCATTGAGCAGGGCTTCCCGCAATGCCGGTGCGGGGAAAAGATACCGTTCCACCCGCTGAAGGCCTTCATAACTGATATAGGCTTTCATGTATTTTGTCAGCAGCAAATCGATGGTGTTAT
>CBETWD010000002.1:0-49148 GCA_965539945.1 uncultured bacterium | reverse complement strand
CCGTACGCCTCGCACCTGCAGCACCCTGTAAACGCTTACAGTTCGGTGGGTTGCGGTAAAACGGGCGTTGTAATCCCGTGAACGGTTACAAAAAAGAAAAGGCGGCTTTAACTGCCGCCTTTTTCTTTAGAGCCGTTCGCAAAACCCATCTTTTGCCGGAACTGCCGTTCCTGGATCAATGACCCGATGGCTGCGTTGCTCGCCTGCCTGTGCGTCGCACGCAGATAAGTCGAAAATGCTCATGTACTCCACCACAAGTACACTGCGCTTTTTTAGTCCCTTGAATATAATCCTGTTAATACTTCTTCTGCTAGAGTACGACCCTTCATTAAATTCTCTAACTCGGCTTTTTTCGTTTTTTCATCAACTTCGAGAACTCTATCCAGAGCATATAAGCGGAATTCATATCTATGAATGGCCGAATCAGGACAGGGCCCTTTATAACTTTGCTTCCCAAAATCATTTGTTCCCTGTATACTTCCTTGAGGAATAGTATTTTCTTTTATTTCTCTTATATCCGCTGGGACATTAAAGATAATCCAGTGAACCATTGTTCTTATTGGAGAGTCGCGGTCTTCCATTGTCATAGCAAAACTCTTTGTCTTTTCCGGCACATCTTCTATTATGAATTCTGGATTATTGTCACCGGCATCGCATGTATATTTCGCAGGCATAAACCCATTATTTTCAAAAACAGTCTTTAGTTTCACTTAGCTTACCCCCTTCTCCTTTGTTTAAACTAAATTTATAGTATAGGAATTTCCTTTTTTCAGAAAAGCGCCAAACAACAAATCCATCCAGTCAAGCGCAAACCAGTCCTTTTACAATTGCCTTACCTTACGGTATGTTATTTCCATATCGCAACCTAGTCAAGCTCTTTAGCGCCTATTACAGTGAAGGATGCCAGTTAATCCATGAAAGCCTGAAGCTGAAAGGGGTTGATTGCGATAGCTCTTTGAGCTTTCAGCTTTGAGCTAATTTTGTTTTGGTTATTCAAAAGGATTTTTCAAAAAAATGGTCTGTTCCCTGCCAGGACCCACTGAGATCAGCATTATGGGTATTTCAGCCATATCCTCTATAGTCTTTAGATAGTCCCTGGCCTTTTCAGGTAAATCATCAAATGATCTCATCTGGCTGAGATCCTCCTCCCAACCGGAAAGTGTCCTATAAATCGGCCTTATTGATTCGACCTCCCGAATATTGGCAGGCATAAAGGTATGTCGGGTTCCTGAGATATCGTATTCAGTGCAGATATTGAGTTGACCAAGGCCACTCAACACGTCAAGTTTTGTGATAACCAGCCCATCCAGTCCATTGATCCTGACCGCGTCCCTCAATACCACACCGTCAAGCCATCCACAGCGACGGCGCCTGCCTGTGGTTGAGCCGAACTCGGCCCCTTTTTCCTGTAAATGGTCTCCGACCGCATCCTCCAGTTCTGTGGGGAAAGGACCGGCGCCCACCCTTGTAGTATAGGCCTTGCAGATTCCCAGCACTTTATCGATCTTGCTGGGACCTATTCCTGCCCCACAGCAAGCCGCCCCGGCCACGGTATTGGAGGACGTGACAAAGGGATAAGTCCCATGATCTATGTCCAACTGGGTGCCCTGAGCACCCTCAAACAGCACGTTCTTTCCTTTATGCAACGCATCATCTATCAATACAGAGACGTTGTCTATAAAAGGGGCAAGACGCTCGGCATAGTCCTGAAACTCACCATAAATGGTCTCAGGATCAAGGGGATCGGCATTCAGCAACTTAGTCAGGTAGAAGTTCTTTTCTTTTACGTTATCCTCGAGTTTTTCTCTAAAGAGCGCAGGGTCAAGAAGATCAGCTACTTTGATACCATTTCTGACTATCTTGTCATCATAGCATGGCCCTATACCCCGTCCCGTGGTCCCGAGCTTTTTCCCCTCGGCCTTGGCAGCCTCTCCGGCATGATCCAGGGCCTTGTGGTATGGCATTATTAGATGTGCGTTTGGGCTGAGCCGCAATCTATCAGCGGTTACAGGCCTACCCCTTGAGGCAAGTCCCTCAAGCTCCTGAATAAAGACTGACGGATCAATTACAACTCCGTTCCCAATCAGACAGAGCTTGTCATCATTTAGAATTCCGGAAGGGATCAGGTGAAAAATAAACTTTTCGCCGTCCACTACCAGGGTATGGCCGGCATTGTTACCACCCTGAAAACGCACTATGACGTCGGCATGTTCTGTCAAGATGTCTACTATCTTCCCTTTGCCTTCGTCACCCCACTGCGTTCCCACTACTACCAGCGTTGACATAAAAAAGCCCTCCCCTCTTTACTTTTGCGGCCATTGAGGATACTTAGATCATTCAAAAAAGTCAAACCGCGCCCGGAATTCACCGTAAACCACGAACTACGATCTTCGAACCACGAACTACAAACTATGAACAAAAAATCCGACTCCTCACTATTCCTGATAGATGGCAGCTCGTATCTCTACAGGGCCTACTTTGCCATACGTCAGCCCCTGACTACCCATGATGGGTTTCCTACCAAGGTAATCTACGGCCTCACGAATATGCTCTGGAAGGTACTAAAAGAAAAAGACCCTGAATATGTGGCTATTGTGTGGGACGCTAAAGGCCCTAACTTCAGACACGACCTCTATGCCGATTACAAGGCAAACAGGCCTGCGATGCCTGATGATATGAGCGTTCAGATCCCACATGTAAGAGAAATAGTAAATGCCTTGGGGCTCACACAGCTTGAGAAAAATGGCTATGAGGCAGACGATATAATTGCCACACTCGCACGGCGCATCACCAATCAGACCATTATGATTGTTTCCGGCGACAAAGACCTCCTTCAGTTGATCGGACCACAAGTCAGCATATGGGATTCTATGAAGGACGAAGTTACAGATCTTGATGCCTTTCACCAACGATTCGGCATCGAACCGCTTCAATTCCTGGAGGTAATGACACTGACCGGTGACACCTCGGACAATATCCCCGGCGTGCCCGGAATTGGCTTAAAGACTGCGCTAAAGCTCATAAAGAGCTATGGATCAGTGGATAACCTTATCAAGCACCTGGATGAGATCCCCAAGGGAAAATTAAAAGAGCGGCTTGAAACCAACAAGGACCGCCTAGACCTTTGGCGCAGGCTTGTGAGCCTTGCAGACGATATAACCGTTCCCCTTGACATTACCGCGTTTCGCAGAAACCCGCCTGACCAGCGAAAACTGAGACAGCTCTTTAAACAATTCAATCTTACCCGCTTTTTAGACCAGATGGTACCGGAACAGACCATCTCATTTAAGGAATATGAGCTGATACAATCCCCGACGGATCTTGCCCGCTGGGCGGAGATGGCACGAAAAGCCGCCACAATAGTCATCGACACAGAGACCACAAGCGAATTTCCAATGAAGGCAAAGCTTGTTGGGATCTCTCTCTGCATTACACCACCAAAGGCCGCTTACATCCCTGTTGGACACGAGAGCCGGGAGCCCCAGCTTAATTTGTCTCAGGTGGCCGAAGCCCTTGGACCAATATTTTCAGACCGGAAAATCGAAAAAATCGGGCAGAACATAAAATATGACCTGATTGTCCTTGCCAACCACGGAATGGAGCTGAATGGAATATCCGGAGACACAATGGTGGCCTCTTACCTCCTTAACCCCTCAAAGCGCCGTCACAACCTTGCTGAGATATCACAAGAGGTGTTGGGGCACCGTATGATAACTTTTAAAGAGGTAACTGAAACGCAAAAAAGGGTCAAAAACTTTGCCTGTGTGCCCTTACCTCTTGCCAGGGATTACTCTTGCGAAGACGTTCATGTAACTTCTCTTGTCCAAAAGGCCCTGTGGAAGAGGTTAAAAGAGAGCGGCCTGCTGGAACTGTTTGAACAGGTTGAAGTGCCTTTGATACGGATTCTCGCTCAAATGGAGATGGCCGGAATTCTGGTTGATATAAAAGGATTCGATGCGCTGTCAACAGAATTTTCTAAAAGGCTCTCTGATTTGGATAAAAAAATTATCGAGCTTGCAGGAGAGCCGTTCAACATAAACTCCACGAAACAACTAGCGGAAATACTCTTTGTAAAGCTCAAACTTCCTCAGAAAAAAAAGACCCGCAAGAAGACCGGGTACTCCACAGACGTAGAGGTACTCAAGGAACTTGCCCAGTCTCACGAGCTTCCGCAACAACTCCTTGCCTATAGAAACCTGTCAAAGCTCAAGTCCACTTATGTGGACGGGTTAAAAAGGATGGTCAATCCTGACACAGGGCGGGTCCACACATCCTTTAACCAGACTGTCACATCCACAGGCAGACTCTCATCCAGTGATCCCAATCTCCAGAACATTCCTGTCAGGACGGAAGAAGGCAGGAGAATCAGGGCGCTCTTTATCCCTGCTCCGGGGAACTTTCTCTTATCCGCGGATTACTCCCAGATAGAGCTTAGGGTCCTTGCCCACTATTCCGGGGATGAAGCATTGGTAAATGCCTTTAAAAATGATAAAGACATTCACCGTCTTACCGCAGCAGAGGTCTTTAGTGTGTTCCCCGAGCTGGTTACGCCGGAAATGCGCAGAGCAGCCAAGACCGTTAACTTTGGAATAATATACGGAATAAGCGCCTTTGGTCTGGCAAAGGAACTGGGCATTGGAAACAGACAGGCAAAGGAGTTTATCGATCGCTATTTTGCAAAATATCCCGGTGTAAAACGCTACATAAAGGAAACTGTAGAAAAGGCCAAGGAACAGGGGCACGTCACTACGCTCCTTGGTCGCAGGCGCTATATCCCTGACCTTAAAAGCAGGGTCAGGACTGTAAGGGAATTCGCTGAAAGAACCGCTATTAACACACCTATTCAGGGCACTGCAGCAGATATAATAAAGCTGGCCATGATACAAGTTGACTCAAATATCCAGGCAGAAAAAACACCCTGCAGGATGTTGCTCCAGGTACATGACGAACTGATAATCGAAGTGCCGGAGAAAGAAATAATAAAAGTCACCACGATGGTGAAAGAGACCATGGAAAATGTAATGGATCTTGCCGTGCCTCTGAAGGTAGATGTTGGATGGGGAGTTAATTGGGCCAAGCTTGAGAATAAATAGTTTGGATCTATCACGAAAACACGAAACAGGACAGAGAAATGGACTTAGCGCCCTTCGGGCGGACTTCTCTGACAGGATCAACAGGATTTCTTAATATTTTTTATCCTGACAATCCTGTTGATCCTGTCCAAAAATGGAAATTCCTATACTATCAAGTTATTTGCGGACAGTTCCTTAGTGACTTTTTCTTCTATCTCGCTGCTTTCGACGATCTTTTTTATGCGAAAGCGAAACAAAGACACCGTCCCTTACGCTCTTTCGACGATCCCGCGCACTTTTTCGCCGGTCTTTGCGAAGCGTCTTTGTATCTGAACGCAAAGCGGCTTTTTCTTCCGGCGGATCTTTTTTTATAATAGGCATGCCGCCAATTGTGATATCCAAAATATTAACCCCTGTTTTATTAATCGGCAATAACTGCTTAAACTTTAGGTGCTATTAGCTGACAGGAAATCGCTTTTTTAGGAATTTTCAGCTTATTTTGAAAGACTTGCTTCTATGGCTCGCGGGTCAAGCCATTCGAGGGGGTCCTCTTGATGTTCTTCATGCCTTATTTCGAAATATATGCCCTCCTGGATCCAGGACCCCCCACCAGTCAGACCTATAATATCCCCCTCTGTGACATCCTGTCCAACTGTCTTAAAGAACTGTGCCCCATTACTTACCAGGCTGAAATATTCGTTTCCGTGATCGATTATCAAGACCTTTCCATAACCAGGTACGCTACCATTGTATTCAACTATGCCGTCAAAAATTGCTCTGATTTCACTGCCCCTGGGTGTTAAGAAAATTACACCAGGGCATTCTCTATCATTCCTCCAGCCATTATCACCGGTCCTTAATAGCCGTCCTACTACAGGTGGGCTTAGCTTGCCTTTCTGTAATCTAAAGTCGTACATTGCCGGTGAAACCGGACCTGAAATGAATCCCCCGGCACTTTTGCTGCTAAGACGTTTTATAATACCCTGAAGCGATTGTTCAGCATATTCAAGCTCTTTTAACATCATCCCATACAGCTTTCCCTGTTGTTTAAGCTCGTCCAGAAAGGCCCGTTTTTCCTGTTTCCGTTCTTCAAAAAGCAGGGCCTGAGTCTCAATTTCATCAGCAGCCGCTTTAAGAGCTTCTCTCTGTTGTTCCAGTTTGGTTTCATTCTCGGCAAGTTTCTTGATACTTAATATGTAAAGGCATCTCTGCTCTCTGTCATGATCCAGTATAAGCCTGAAATAGGTCTCTCTTGACAGAAGTTCCGGCAGGGTCTCTGCAGCGAACAACATGTTTAAACTACCCACTTCACCCATCTCACTGAGTGCCATGAGCCTACTTTCTACCTGGAATTTCAGTGCCTGAAGGGCCTGCTTCTGGCCGGCATAATCCTTCTGGGTCTCAATAAGTGCGAGTTCTTTTATTGTCCACTCCTGTCGAGTTTTTTGAAGATTTTCCCACTGCTGAGCTATTTTTTCATCCAATTCTGTTAGTTCTTTGAATAATGAGCGTTTACTTGATTCTATCTCAGATGCTTTTTCCTGGTGAGTTGCTATCTCTTCTTGCAGGGACTTGAGCCTTTGCTGTTGGACTTCAAGTTCTTTTGTGACCAGATCCTCTTCGCCAAATGCATAAGCGTGTATTGATAATATTATCAGAGCAATAAGCCACAGCCGGTTTCGCTTTATCACAGACGCAAGGACCTCCGCATGGCCAAGGCAGTACCCAGTACACAGAGCAATACGCTGCTTGCTATTATAGCAACGGTATACTGCCAAGGAATAAAACAGATATTCACACCCCTGAGCAGCTCGGACTTGGCTTCAAGTCTTTGTAAAAATCTATAACACGCAAAAACGACTCCTAACGCAAGGCTTGAGCCCAGGAGGCCCTGCAAAAAGGCCTCGACCAGGAAAGGACCTTGCATGAACATCTTTGTTGCTCCAACAAGGCGGATTATCTTCAGTTCTTCTTGTCTGGCATAGACAGTGAGCTTTATGGTATTCGTGACCACGAAAGCAGCGGTGAACAATAAAAGGAGGCCGGTTATTGCCACAATAGTTCGAACAAGACCTGAAAAAACATACAATCTGTCTATCCACTCCTGCCCAAACTGGACCTTGGATACTTCAGGCCACCTGTCTATTTCTCCGGCAAGTTGCTTAATTCTCTTCAACTGGAACACAGCCCTGTTGACCTGGATTTCAAAAGAAGGGGGCAGGAACTGGGGATCAACTCCTTCAAGCACTTCTTTTTCGTCTTTTAGAAATTTCTCCAACCTTCCAAAGGCTTCTTCTGAAGATATGTAAGTTACTTTCTCTACTTCCGACAGTCCTGTAAGCTTCTGATAGAGTGATGGAATCCGGTCTTTTGGTGTATCTTCAGTAAGAAAGACCACCAGGCCAAGCTCTGCACCAAATCTATCAATAAAGTGCTGGAGGTTAAAGTAAAGCAAGGTAAAAAAGGCAAAAATCAGAATGGAAAGGCTGACCACTATTGTGGTTATAAACTGTGTACAAAAATTTTGTCTAAGGTCGGAAAATGCCCTGCGGCAAAGGATAGCAAAAGTCATTATTATATCCTGATTTTTCCGTTAAGGAGTCTCAGCACCCTGCGATGGGTATTTTCAAATAATCTGTCATCGTGGGTTGCAAAAATAATAGTTGCCCCCCTGGCATTCAGCTCTTCCATAAGCATCATTACTTCTTTAGTCCGTTGCATATCCAGGTTTCCTGTGGGTTCGTCAGCAAGAATTATGGAAGGTCTATTGACCACGGCCCTGGCAATAGCTACACGCTGTTGTTCACCTCCTGATAGCTGCAACGGATAGTGACTCGTTTTTCCTGTAAGCCCGACCCCTTCCAACACTTGCTTTACTCTTTGTTCTGCCTGCTTCCTTCCCAGGCCGATTACTTCCAGACTCAGGGCAACATTATCAAATATGGTGCGATTTAAGAGGAGCTTGAAGTCTTGAAAAATTACACCGATTTTTCTCCGCAGGTATGGCACTTGGGCATTTGAAAGGGATGAGAGCGCCACACCATCCACCCAGATTTCTCCTGATGTAGGCCGTTCAGCACAAAAAAGGATGCGTAGGATAGTGCTTTTCCCTACACCGCTGGGACCGGTCAGGAAAATAAATTCACCCTTTTCAATCTCCAGATCAATGCCGGAAAAGACAACATTGTCCGTGAAATACTTTTTGGAAACATCTTTAAGTCGAATAATGGATGATTCAATAGAGGTCATATTGTTGATCTTGTATTTTGGCAGTGAAACTTGAAATTGGAAATTGGAAACAATACTAAAGATGTAGATGCGTTACCTAATTTCGTAACCGTTCACGGGGTTACAACGCCAATTTTACCGCAACCCACCGAACTGTAAGCGTTTACAGGGTGCTGCAGATGCGAGGCGGAGGGTACGCAGACGTACTTCCTGTACTTCAAGTGCCCGACAACAAAGCAGATGCGGTGCCCTGTGAACGCTTACCTAATTTCCGGTTTCGATAAAGGCAGTATAGCTTCCAAGGAACAGACGATCAAGGGTTACCTTTCATTTAAGTCTTTTAACACATTAGGCCGATAAAAAAGCCAGAGCCTCAGATAAATAAGCTTGTAATATCTCACCAGGAGGTACACTTGTTACTATGGCCAAGATAGACGCTTTTTTTAAATTGCTAAATGAACAAGGGGGGTCGGACCTCCATCTGGCATCGGGTTCTCCTCCCATTCTTCGCATTAGAGGCGACCTTCATCGTATAAAATACAAAATGATGGAAAATGATGAATTAAAGGCAATGCTCTATGAAATTGCCCCTGAGAATAAGGTCAAGGTCTTTGAAGAAACCGGAGACATTGACTTTGGATATGAAATTCCAGGTCTTGCCAGATACAGGGCCAACTTTTTTATGCAAAAAAACGGGGTCGGTGCTGTATTCAGGGAAATTCCAAGTAAAATCCTGACCGCCGAGCAGCTAGGACTCCCGGATATCATGACAAAGCTGTCGATGCTTCCCAGGGGTCTGGTCTTGGTCACAGGGCCTACTGGAAGCGGGAAATCCACCACCCTTGCCGCAATTCTGGATTATGCAAATGCAAATCGTAAGGATCACATTATTACTGTAGAGGACCCTATTGAGTTTGTCCACCAAAGCAAAGGGTGTCTTGTAAATCACAGGGAAGTGGGTTCCCATACCAAGTCCTTTAGTGCAGCCCTGAAAGGGGCCCTCCGTGAAGACCCGGACATAATCCTGGTGGGTGAAATGAGAGATCTGGAAACAATTTCTCTGGCCATTGAGGCGGCAATGACAGGTCACCTGGTTATGGGTACTTTGCACACCATAAGTGCAGCAAAGACTGTCGACAGGATCATTGAGATCTTTCCTACCAACCAGCAGCCCCAAATCCGGGCGACCCTTGCTGATGCCTTGAGGGCTGTGATATCGCAAACCATGTTCAAGCGGATTGATGTAAAAGGGAGATGTGTTGCATTTGAGATCTTGATTGCCACCCCGGCTGTGAGAAATCTTATCCGCGAGGGAAAGACCTATCAGATCCCGTCATCCATGCAGACAGGCAAAAAATTTGGCATGAAGACCTTGGACGATGCCATAATGGAACTGATGCAAAATGGATGGATAGATCCGGACGAGGCATATAACAAGTGCGTTGACAAGGCGAAGTTTAAACCTTTTGCCAAAAGCGCGCCTGCAGACTTCACAGAGGTTAGTTGAGATGAAACGGGCAGACCTGGATCGAATCCTAGCCGGTATGCTTAGTGCCCATCCAAGGATATCTGATTTGAACTTTACAGTCGGCCGGCCATGTCAAGTAGCAGCAGATGGTAAGCTTCAGCCTGTTGCAATGGATCTTGCCACCAGTCATCTGATCCCCTTTCAGACAGAGCAGCTCGCCCTGGCTTTAATAAATGATGACAGGCGCCTTTTGGCAGACTTGTTTCGTCACGGCTCATGCGACTTTTCCTACGATTTGCCTGGTGGCCCGAGGTTTCGTGTAAATGTGTTTTCCCAACGAGGGGTCTATAGCATTGTAATGCGCAAGCTGGAAAGCAAGGTCCCTACTGTTGAGGATCTCAAATTGCCGGATTGCTTCAAGGCAATGGGCAAAGAAAAAAATGGGATAATATTCTTTACCGGCGCCACCGGCACCGGCAAGACCACGTCTCTTGCCGCCATTTTGGATGAGGTTAACAGGACAGAACAACTCCATGTGATTACCCTGGAGGATCCTATTGAATTTGTCCATCCTCACAAAAAGGCCACTTTTAACCAGAGGGAACTCGGCAAAGACATTGATGCCTTTGCCGGCGGATTGAGAGCAGCCCTGCGCCAGGCACCCCATGTAATACTGGTTGGAGAAATCCGTGACAGAGAGACAGTGGATGTGGCCCTCAACGCAGCAGAGACAGGTCATCTTGTATTCAGTACTCTCCACACGACAAGTGCCGGCCACACCATCAATCGTATCCTGGGAATGTACTCAACAGAGGAAGAACGCCAGGTCAGGTCCCGACTGGCGGATTCCTTGCGCTGGGTGGTTGGGCAGAGACTGTTGCCCAAAATAAAGGGGGGAAGGGTGGCCATTTTTGAGATTATGCAGAATAACATCCGTGTCAAGGACTCTATCATAAATGGAGAAAGCGAGGGAAAGACATTTTACGAGATCATAGAAAATGGTCAGGCGTATAATATGCAGACCTTTGACCAGCATATTGTTCGACTTTTCGAACAAGGCCTTATCGACGAAAAGACATCATTAGCATATGCCAGCAGTCGGGCAAGCGTGCGTCAGGGAATAGATCAGGTCAAGAGCAGGAGAGGTGAGAAGACATCTGATATCGATGGATTGAGCATAGATGCTGATTGGGAAGAAAAACCCAAGGGTCTTTTTTGAGCACAGGAGATCATAAGGTGGATGTAATTTGTACCGGCTGTAGCAGGCATTACAAAATAGCTGAAGAAAAGTTGCCGTCAGATGGCGTAGTATATTTTACATGTCCAAACTGTAAAGAAAAAATAAAGATCGAGGCCCCCTCCAAGACAATTTCGCTGTCTACAAGTGAAAAGACAGTTACTACCGAATCGCAAGGCTTTGAATCTTTTGAGCCGGGCACTAAGACAGCACTTGTCTATTGTCCTGAGTCCCAGACAAGGGAATTGTTGCAGAAAGAACTGTCCGGTTTGGGGTATGAGGTAAGGTTGATCAATCAACAGGATGATATCAGGTCCAGATTTAGATATCATATATATGACCTAATTCTTTTGTGCCAAAATGGACCTGAGCCGGAAGACGATCTTTCTAATATTCAGGAATATATAAGCTCTCTTCTGATGGACATGCGTAGAAAAATCTTCGTGGTTTATGTCCATCCGAGAGGAAATCGCCTTGATTCCATGCAGGCCTTTTCAATGGGAGCAGATGTAACAATAAGTCCTTCCGACCCAGAAAATCTTTCCGAAATTCTCTCCCAGGCCCTTGAGGCCAAGGAAATAGCTTACAAGGTCTTTTTTGAATGCAAGGCCAAGGTGGAGGAGGAAGTGTTTTAGGCACTTAAAATACCCCCTCTTGAATTTGTGGCTTCTTCAGTTAAACTAATTGGCATCCTTCATATAGGCATAAAAGTAGTTTACACTTTTTATTTTTTTGAACCGCAGAATATCGAACAAGAAATATCGAATGTCGAAATAATACCTTCGAAATTCTGCGGTTCCTTGTTCTGCGGTTCGATATTCAAAATGGATGACTAAAGAACCAACCTCGAAAAGTGTAAACTACAAAATGAAGGATGCCAACTAATTTATAAAATTTGATTATATCTTGGTTTAGCATAAAATTAGAATGTTGAATTAAGGCCCTAAGCCTTCACAGTAGAAAAGGTACATAATGGACGAACCTAACCTTGACCGTCGCAGCTTTTTACAAGGATTAGCCGGTGCCGCTGTCATGGTAACCGGCCTTTCAGAGGCCGCAGCAGAAGAGCCGTCAGCGGGGATAGCAAAGGCTGGGCAAAAAACAGCTATTCCCGATATCCAAAAATACAGGGGTTTGATCGGAGCACTTGATGGATTCTCGGCAACGATTATTCGGGAACATCTGGCCCTTCTTGAAAGATATCGCCAGGAATTGTCCGAAGTGGAATCACAAAATCGGACAATTGATCTTGCTTTGGCCGATCCCCTTGCCGGCAAATGGCGCAATCATGTCCTGGCCTGGATCGAGCTGCACAACGCAGTCAGACTTCATGAATTGTATTTTGACGCATTGACACCCAGGAGCGTTAAACCAAGCCAAAAGATCGGCAAGGCCCTGGAGGAATCATTTGGTTCTTTTGATCAGTGGTGGGTAAAATTCAGGGCCACTGCAATGGCAGTAAGGGCTTGGGGCATACTTGCGCGGGATAATCAATCAAGGCGACTGGTAATTTTTGGTCTGGACAATGACTCAGAATGGCCCCTGGGGCTTGAACCCTTGCTGGTTGTGGATATGGCTGAGCATGCGTATATACTGGACTTTATAGGGCAACCTCTGGCCTATCTGGATGCCTGGCTGGCAAGAGTTAACTGGGTGGTTGTGGATTCCAGGCTGGCCATGGCCTCAAAAGCGATAAGGGAGAATAATGATGAAGGTTAGAAAGGCCGTGGTCCCGGTGGCGGGCCTTGGAACAAGATTTTTGCCTGCCACAAAGGCCATTCCCAAAGAGATGCTGACCGTAGTGGACCGGCCAACAATTCAGTACATTGTGGAAGAGATAGTTGCATCCGGCATAAAAGAGGTTGTCTTGGTAACTGCCTCCGGGAAGTCAGCCATTGAAAATCATTTTGATTACTCCTTTGAACTTGAGATTTTTTTGGCCCAGAAGGGTAAGCTGGACCTTCTCAGGGAGGTTCGTCACATATCCGATCTTATCGAGATAGTTTCGGTCCGTCAGAAAGAGCCTCTGGGCCTTGGACACGCTGTAAAGGTCACAGAACCGGTAATCTGCAATGAGCCATTTGTAGTTGTGCTCGGCGACGACATGGTAGAGGCCAAGGTCCCGTGTGTTTTTCAGATGTTAAAGGTCTTTGAAGAATTTCAGGAATCCGTTGTCGCTGTACAAAAGGTCCCTTTGGATGAAGCTCACAGATATGGGATCATAGAGGGTGAAGAAGTGGCGGAAGGGGTCTACAAGGTAGAGAGACTTATTGAAAAGCCTGCGCCTGGTACTTCCAAATCCGATCTTGCCATAATCGGCCGGTATGTATTAAGGCCTGAGATATATGGTTGCCTTCACAGGACTCTTCCAGGGGTAGGCGGTGAAATCCAGCTAACAGACGCCCTGGACTGTCTCCGAAAAGAACAGGGACTCTATGCTTATGAGTTCAAGGGCAGTAGATATGACGCCGGAGATAAAATGGGATACCTTCAGGCTACTGTGAATTATGCCCTTGCACATTCGGATCTTGGTGGAAGATTTAAGGAGTACCTGAAGAAACTGGTCGCTGATCTGGATGATTGAGGAATGTTCTTCTCAGGCAAGGGACGGAACACCTGTTGAAATTAATTCCCCCGGCTGCAATCAACTGATAGATGTTGTAGTGCCCTTGCCCATATACACGGCCCTTACCTACATCCTCTCAGGACATACTCTTTTCCCCGCTAAAGGTTCCAGGGTCCTGGTTCCTGTAGGTCGCAGGAACATGGTCGGGGTGGCATGGGGAACCCCTGCAAAAAAGCCGCCCTCTGTGGATTTGAAAAAGGTCAAAAGCATACTTGACCAAGGACCTATCTTACCTGAATCTCTTATCAGTTTTCTTGAATGGACCTCATCATATTATTTTTATCCCATAGGACAGGTGATAGCAGAGGCCTTGCCACCGGGGCTTTTATCCGCCCGGAATCGACGCATATCCCAAATTAGTAACGGTTTGCCAAAAAGCAGGGACTGCCGGCCGGAGTTTCTACCCTGGTCAACCGAGGTTCCTTTGCAGCTCACCGAAGAGCAGGGAAAAGTATTTAATGCCATTTGTGATGCCCTTGCTACCAGGTCCTATCACCCCATACTTGTGCACGGAGTGACCGGCAGCGGAAAAACAGAGGTCTATCTTCGGGCCGCCAAAGAGTGTGTCAGACAAGGCCGCAGCGTGTTGGTGCTGGTGCCTGAGATTGCCATGACCACCCAGGCCGTGGGCTGGTTTGTTTCCAGGTTCGGTGAGGAGGTGACAGTGCTTCACAGTGGCCTGACAGAGGCCCAGAGGCGTAATCAGTGGTTCAGGATAAAAGAGGGAAAGAGCAGGATAGTTATTGGGACCCGATCCGCCATTTTTGCCCCTTTATCTGATATTGGTCTTATTGTAGTGGACGAGGAACACGATCCCTCATACAAGCAGTCTGAAAAATTTCGATATCAGGCAAGGGATATGGCCTTGTTACGTGGCCGGATGTCAGAGGCAACAGTGATTCTGGGATCTGCCACTCCGTCCGTATCAAGTTTTAAGAACTCCCTCTCGGGCAAATATCAGTTGGTTACTATGGAAAAACGAGTGGCCAAACGGTCTCTTCCCGAAGTAGTAGTGGTAGATCGCAGGAAAAAAGAGAAAAAGGATCAACATCATAAATTAGAGTCAGCAAGACCTGAATGGCTCTCTAAAGAACTTGAAAAGGCAACAAGGGATACATTAGCAAGAGGAGAGCAGGTCCTGCTGTTTCTTAACCGGCGAGGTTTTGCAACCTATGTTTTTTGTCCTGATTGCGGACATGTGTTCAGGTGCCCCCACTGTGAGGTCACGCTTACGTGGCATCGTGGAGACAAAAGGACAAAAAGCGAAAAAGATGGGGTGCTTCGCTGCCACTACTGCGGGATGGAATCGCCTGCCCTGCCTGCCTGCCCGCAATGCAAGGGGCAGGCAGTCAAGACATTTGGCTATGGCACTGAAAGAATTGCAGCCGACCTTGAGGAGATTTTCCCAGATGCCGGGATTGCACGGCTGGACCGGGATACAGTACGAGCCCGAAGGCATATGGAGGAGGTTGTCCTTGATTTCCGGAAAGGGCGTCTTGATATACTTGTGGGTACCCAGATGATCACCAAAGGTCATGACTTTCCCGGTCTTACCCTCGTAGGCATATTGTGCGCTGATTTATCCCTGAATTTCCCCGAATATCATGCAACCGAGAGGACTTTTCAGCTCCTTGCCCAGGTGGCGGGCAGGGCAGGACGCGGAGAACGGCCCGGCCGGGTTTTAATTCAGACATGGTTGCCTGATCACTATGCCATGGATTGCGCAACGACCCATGACTTTAATACCTTTTATGAAAAGGAATCGAAGTTTAGAAAAGCCCTGGGATATCCGCCTTTTGGACGATTGATTAATCTTCGCTTCTCAGGCCGGAAAAAGGCCCAAGTCTGCGACACTACGGGCAGTATGGCAAGATTGGCAAAAAACCTCGCAAAAGGTATCAAGGGTACCAATGGATCTCAAGTTGAGGTCCTGGGGCCTGCTCCGGCACCCAGGGCAAAAATCAAAGACCGTTATCGGTGGCAGATACTCTTAAAGTCCTCATCGCTTTCGAATCTAAGGGCACTGTGCTCTGGTCTTCTATCAAGGAAAGCAGACATGGTACCATCCGGTGTAAGAATGGAAGTGGATGTGGACCCATACAGTCTGCTTTGATTTCATCAGCCTGTGGATAATGATGATTGTCATTTCCTGCTTTTCCCCTATCCCTTTCACCACACCGTCTCGACATCAGGATAATCAATGATATTTTGATCCTCATAAATTGTTATAGTTAAGGGCAAAAAATATGTCAATTCCTGTGAAATCAAAACGGTGTAACTCAAGTTCATCCAGAAACACTGTCCATCATACTGACGTCTTTCTCAGGCGGATTAAGTTGACTCTTATGCGCCAATGACGTAACAATATCATGCGTTTCATAAAAACCCACACCCGATACTCCATAGACACCGACGGGCGCATTCACATGTTGGGGGACCTGAATTTAGTAATGAACATCGAACGTCCAACATCGAACGTTGAACGGTTACGAATAATCATTATCTGCGGTAGTCATCGGGGCAACAATGACGGTGCGGTAGGATCATCAGCCATTCAGACTCCTGAGCCTCTCAAGGACAGAGGCCATGTCTGCGGGCAGATTGCTTTCCCATTTCATTTTTTCCCCTGTGATGGGATGAATAAACTGCAAACAGGCGGCGTGAAGCATCTGTCTTCGAATCGGTATAACTGCATGTCCAACCCTGAATTCCGTTGGCCCACGATATAGGGAATCTCCCAGGACAGGATGCCCCAAGGAACTCATATGGACACGGATCTGGTGTGTTCTCCCTGTGCGTATTTTTAAAGATAAAAGGCTTGCGCCCCTGAGCTCTTCAACAACCTGCCACTCGGTAATGGCAAATCTTCCATTTCTGGATCTGATGGACATCTTCTTGCGATTAACAGGGTGACGTCCAATGGCTAAATCCAAACGACCGCTCCTGTCCCGGAGCCTGCCCCGAACCAAGGCCAGATAGGTCTTGCCTATCTTTCCCGCCTTGAATTGCTCTGCTAATCCCCGGTGTGCCTCATCATCCTTTGCTACGACCATCAGGCCTGATGTGTTCTTGTCAAGCCTGTGTACAATGCCCGGTCTGAGATACCCGCCTATACCCGAAAGATCCTGGCAATGGTGCAGAAGGCCGTGAACCAGGGTGTAATCCTCATCCCCTGCCCCTGGATGGACAACAAGACCGGCTGGCTTTTCCAGCACAAGCAGGTGGCTGTCTTCGTAAACGATTGCCAGGGGGATCGGAACAGGTTCAACAGACAACGGTTTTAAGGCAGGGATATGAATATCAATGCTGTCTCCGGCCTGGATTCTGAGACTTGAGGACGTTCCGGCACGTCCTCTGACTTTTATATGGCCGTGGTGTATGAGGTTTTGAATTTGCGACCTTGAGAACCCAAGGTCCTTTAAGGCAAGAAATTTATCCAGTCTATTTCCGGCACCATCGTCATTTACCTTTATAAATACGTGCTTGGCGATGTCTGCCATACTACGTGACGCCCATCCCAATCCATGCTTTAACGAGGAACCGGAGCGCCTTTGGTCCGCGCCCCCAAACCTTGGAGAGCAGTATGAAACAGCCTAGACTTCAACCTCGACCGCTGTATCCACAACATTAAAGATAGATTCGATTCCCTCGGTGATCTCTTCTTCTTCTTTATCCTTGGCAACGGAAAGTTCCTTGACGAGTAAACCCTTGGCAGTATCCAGCATTTTTTTCTCACCAAATGAAAGGGGCTTATCCATTTGCAGGATATAGAGATCCCTCAAGACTGTTGCCAGATCAAAAATCGAACCTGTTTTTATCTTATCCATGTACTCCCGGTAACGACGGTTCCATGTCTGAGGAGTAAACTCTACGTCCTTCTCCTCTAAGATGGCATAGACCTGTTCGACCTCATTACCTGAAATAACTCTCCTGAGTCCGATGTGTTCGGCGTTTTCCCTGGGAATCATGATTTTCATGTCATTGTCAAGAATACGTATCACATAAAAAATATGTTCAATCCCGGATATTGACTTTTCCTCTATACCCTCGACCAAACCCACACCATGTGCGGGATACACTGCTAGATCGCCAACATTAAACATACTGATTAACTCCTAATAGCTTAAAAAAAATCCATAAAATATAATTATTTTATAAATCAATATAACACATTTCCCAATTTTCCGAAATATGCCGGACCAGTCACATTACAACTTTCGACCACCAAATTCGGTAAACCTTGAACCCTAACCTTTGAACTTTTGAACCTTTGAACCCGTGAGAGGCAGAGAACACACCCATCCCATGGGAGGAAGCAGGCGTTCCTTGAGCACATACTGGTCATAGGCGGCAAACAGGTCCGTCTTTTTCAGTTGCCCGACCACGGTCTTCGGGTCATCAGAACTCACAACCGGAAGGAAAGAAATGTTATGCCGGGCAAAAATGTGAAAGGCCGTTTCCATATCAGTCTTTTCGTCAACTAAGACTATTTCCTTGAACATGAGTAAACTCGCGGTGGTATCAGGTGTGCACAACTCCGGATGAGCAAAGTACTTTCTGCAATCCCTCAAGGTCAATACTCCTGACAGGCGATCCTGTGAATCAAGTACAAGAAAGTGAGGAAAAGGGCTTTGCTCCATGGCAGACGCAATCTCACTGAAGGGGGTATCTGTGCGTAAGATCTGCAAGTCCATGCTCATGTGTTCGCCTACTCTCATACCCCTCAAGACGTTGACCTCGTGCCCTTTTACAATATTCACTCCCTTAAGAAGGAGCTTTGTCTCATATATTGAGTAGCCATGGAGCAGACGGACCACAGTAAGGCTTGCAATACATGATACCATCAGGGGCAATATCACCTGGTAACTATATGTAAGCTCAAAGATGGTGAGCACCGCTGTTATGGGAGCCAGAGTGGTTCCGCTCACCATGGCCCCCATGCCTATAAGGGCATAGTGGGCAGGAACAAGACCTGATTCCGGCCACAGTGACTGGGCTACGAGGCCTACTAAAGACCCCAGTGCTGCTCCTATAAACAGGGATGGTGCAAATATTCCACCACTCATTCCCGATCCTATGGAAAAGCCTGTAGCCACGATTTTGGCAACAAGCAGCGTTAAGGCAAATACCAAGGACACCTTGCCTGCAAGGGCGGCATCTATGCTTTCATACCCAACACCCAAAGCCCAAGGACAATAGAGGGCAACAATCCCTATCAGGAGTCCGCCAAGGGCGGGACTCAACCAGCCCGGCACCCCTATCCTTTTCCAAAACCTGGGCAAGGAAAAAATCGCTCCCATAAGCACCAGGCTTATAATACCCGCGACAAGCCCCAGGAAAAAATATAGGAGCAGCTCAGCAGGATGTGCCATAAAGAAATCGGGGATCACAAATATCTGCGCCCCTTCCCAAAACGCCCTGGAAACCATCGTACCCGTAACAGCAGCTATTACTATGTTGCTGAGCGAGGCGATTTCAAGGTCGAAAAGCAGCACCTCCACTGCAAACAGAGTCCCGGCCATAGGGGCCTGAAAGGTAGCTGCTATGCCGGCTGCTGCCCCACAGGCAACAGCCAGCCTCCTTGAATCCCGCCCCAGCTTTAACATCTGGGTAAGGGAAGAGCCAATGGAGGAACCAATCTGGACCACAGGACCTTCACGCCCGACCGAGGCACCTGCTGAGATAAGCCCTGCTGTGACAAAGGCCTTTATCAGGGTAACACGATGCCTTATTCGACCGCCCTTAAGAGCAAGGGCCTCCATTACTTCCGGCACGCCGGGTCCTCTGACCTCGGGTGCCCAAAAAGTAATTATGGGTCCTACCAACAGGCCCATACCAGCAGGAATAAGGAGCTTCCACCACCATCCGGCATGTTGGACCTGTTCTACAAAGTTAGCGCCGGCAGGCCACAGGACCTCCTGGCCAAAAAGTATCAGCCACCTGAACATAACCACTCCCAGGCCGGCAAGTGCCCCGATGACCAATGCCAATAAGAGCGGTCCTGTATATTCTTTTAAAGTTTGTACGGATCTATTAAGCATCTACCACATAATAGCATATATGATTCCGCTGAAAATACCCCATCTGCTGCGCACAATAAATGTTAAATGCTGAATGTTGAATTTTGAATTAGGGTATATGTCTTTTAAATCTTCTTCCACAATTCAGCATTCAACATTCACAATTCAACATTGCCTATAAAGGGATGCATCCGGAGCATTTTGAGCGGAATCATGTCTCAGGACTCTTTGCAGATTTCAGTGTCAATTGGTAAGAATGCATATCTATGGCACAGCCCGGCAGACAAAATAACGTAAAGCATAAGAAGAGGCCGAAACCGGCACCATATGTCTGGGGAGCAATTACCTTCCTGTCTATAGGGCTCCTTTTCATAGCACCCGGGGTGGATCTGCCGCTGGTCGTGCATAGAATAGCCTGGCCACTCAGCCGTCTCTTGATAATCATGGCCCTTAGCCTCGGCTTGAGTGCTCTGGTAGAAGGCATGGGTTGGTCTGAAATAGTTGCAAGACTATCCAGACCACTCATGCGTACGGGCAACTTCAGTGACTGGAGCGGGACTGCCTTTACAACAGCCTTTCTATCAGGTGTCGCCGCAAATACCATTCTATGGAATGCGTATAAAGAGAAAAAATTAAGCAGACGAGAGATGCTTCTGTCCACACTCTTGAACCTGGGGCTTCCTTCCTACACGCTGCATCTGCCAACTACCATTGCCATCATTATACCCCTGGTCGGGACAGCCGGATTGATATACGTAAGCCTAACCCTTGTGGCTGCATTGCTCAGGACCGTAATCGTCCTCATCCTGGGCCGTTTAATCCTGTCATCACCAAAGAAAATGGGGAAACCAGGGCAGGAACATCAAAACAAAGAAGAATTGGAACCACGAAAGGAACGAGTAAAAAAACTCCTGGCCCAATACGTCCCGGGCCGCCTGGGCCAGATCGCCATGTATACCGTTCCCATCTACATTGTGGTAGTTCTCCTTCAGCAATGGGAATTTTTTGAGTGGCTTCAGGACAAGAGTGCATCAATCATTGCCATTGAGGCCCTGCCTGTGGAAGGCATATCTGTGGTAGTATTCAGTATAGTTGCGGAATTCACAGCCGGAGCTGCCGCAGCCGGGGCCATGCTGAGTGCAGGGGTGCTTACTGTGAAAGAAACCGTACTGGCACTTCTTTTCGGAAATATAATTGCAACCCCTGTAAGGGCCCTGAGACACCAACTTCCGAGATATCTGGGCATCTTTCAGCCGAAAATGGGTATAATCATACTCATGATGGGTCAAACTCTGCGTATTATAAGCGTTATAATAGTGGGTATTATATATTTTCTCATGTATTGATTTGAAAAGAGTAAATTATGAAAAAAACCTCGTATTTTCTGTCATTATCCCTATTTTTCCTGTCGTTTTTAACAGCCTTTGCCCCCCCGGCCTGGTCTGAAGTAAACAAAAATAAGGATAATATCCTCATGGTTAGTATCGACGTGACACTGGATATGGAAAACCGCCGGACAAAGGGAAAGGCCTCAACAGAACTCCCCATGGAAAAACCTGTGCGGATACATGTGGGAGGCGTGGAGTTAGACCGTGTCACCCTTGCGGGGCAAACCATAAATCCTACCATTGAAGAAGACTCGTTTAGTGTTGTAGCTTCCGGCGGAAACAGGTTGCTCAGGATTCAATTTCATAGAAATTTTCCACACTTGAGCCCCGGGACCGGCGCAAAAAATGACCATACAATGACGGATAGCTTCATAGACACAAAAGGCGTTGTATTGCTTGATGGCTGGTGTCCGACATTGGAGGGGCTTGCCCGCTACGAACTCAAAGCCGCGGTGCCTGCTTATTTTAAGGCCATATCCGAGGCAGATGCCGTGAAGGTGGAATACAGGGAAAAGACAAGTATCTATACCTTTGAATTTCCCCATCCAAGGACCGGTATTTCACTGGTTGCAGGCCCGTATCAGGTCAGCCTGGAACGTCACAAGGGTATTGAGATTGCAGCATACTTTTTCCCTGAGGATAAAGAACTCGCCCAGAAATACATTGACAAGTCCAGACACTATCTTGATCTCTATGAAGGCATCCTCGGCCCATACCCGTTTAAGCGATTTGCAATAGTGGAAAACCGTGCCCCTACGGGCTATGGCCTCCCCACTTACACCCTTCTCGGACAAGAGGTGGCAAGACTCCCATTCATTGTTGACACCTCCCTGGGCCACGAGATACTCCACTCCTGGTTTGGAAATTCTGTCTATGCGGACCCAAAAGAAGGTAACTGGAGTGAAGGACTTACCACATACCTGGCAGACTACCTGTATGAAAAACAGAAAGACCGGGGCAGCGACTACAGGCATCGATTGCTTGTGGACTACCAGAGCTACGTCCATAAAGACAAGGCCATGTCCCTTGCACAGTTCAGGTTCAGGACAGACAGAGCCTCAAAGGCCGTAGGTTATGGCAAAGGGGCGATGTTGTTTCACATGTTGGAACAGGAGATAGGTAAAGATACCTTTAACAAGGCTCTGAAAAGATTTGTCCTGGATTACCGGTTCAAGATGGCTGGCTGGAGCGAATTGGAAACCATCTTTTCAGATACAAGCAAAAAGGACCTATCTGTCTTTTTTGACCAATGGCTTGAGAGAAAAGACGTGCCGGTACTCACCATTAGCAAGGAAAATATCACTTATCCGGGCAGCGGGCTTCAAAACCTAAAAGTGACTATACACCAAGGTACGGAAAGCCCTTACTCCCTGTTGGTGCCCCTGGTATTAGAAACCACATCCGGGGAAGTGCGCCGCAGTGTCCGTGTAAAGACTGAAAAGGAATCTGTGGAAATCAAAGTCAAAGGGCAGCCCCTTTGCGTGACTTTGGACCCGGACTACGATCTAATGCGCAAATTGGATTCCTCTGAGTTTCCCCCTGTGCTCTCCCGCCTCCTGGGATCAGAACACAAGTTTTTTGTACTCCCTTCGCAAAGTCCGGAAATCTATGGTCAATTTGCTGTTTTTCTTCAATCACTGGGATTGGAAGAAAAAAACATTGACAGCCTGACTGACTCAGACCTGAACAAAGGCTCCTTGCTCATACTGGGAGACCCTGCTCCGAGGCTTGAACGACTGACTGGGGAAATGCCTGGCCCGGACAGTGGAGTCATCATCACTATTAAAGAAAATCCCATAAACCCAACAGATGTTGTGGCCCTGGTAAAGGCCGGTTCTTCAAAAGAACTGGAGCTTATCTTAAGAAAACTTACTCACTACGGGTCCTACAGCACATTAAGGTTCAAGGACGGCAAACTGATGGAAAAACACACAGCAGGCACTCAGAATGGAATACGCCTGGCACTGCAAAATGAAATTATGGGGATTGCTGCCAGCGATCTTTCTCCGGTGGACCGGATAATCAACGACGTATCTGAAAAGCGGGTGATCTATGTTGGAGAACGTCACGACAGGTTTAGCCATCACATGGCCCAACTGAGGGTCATCCAGGGACTCGACAGACAGAATCGCAACATTGCAGTAGGCATGGAGATGTTCCAGCGCCCGTTTCAGGATGTACTTGACAGGTATCTGGACGGTCAAATAGACGAAAAGACCTTCCTGAAAGAGAGCGAGTACCTTAAAAGATGGAGGTATGATTATCACATCTACCGCCCGATCATAGAATACTGCAAGGAGCATTGTATTCCGATACTGGCGCTCAACCTTCCGGCGGAAATTTCAAAAAAGGTGGCAAGAAAGGGCCTTGAGTCCCTGTCAGACGAAGAGTTGGAGCAGGTGCCGGTGGAGCTTGACTGGTCAAATACAGTCTATAAAACGCGTTTAAGACAAATTTTTAAAGAACACCCTGAAGGCAAAGTCGAAAATTTTGACGACTTTTATCAGGCCCAGGTCCTTTGGGATGAAACAATGGCGCAGAGCGTCCATGATTACCTGAGCAATAATCCGGACCGTCAGATGGTGGTGCTTGCAGGCAACGGACACATTGCCTTTGGCGACGGTATCCCCTCAAGGACTTGCAGGCGCGGGAAATACGATCAGGCAATAATAATAGCTAATGCAACCTGTGATAGCATAGAACAGGACATGGCAGACTTCTTCCTGTTCCCTCCTATGGTACAGCCGCCCTTTTCCGCCAAGCTGGGAGTAATTCTGAATGATGAGGACAATAGAGTGGTGCTGAAGAAAGTCATGCATAACAGTATTGCACAGAAATCCGGCCTGAAGTCCGGGGATTTGGTGTTGAGCTTTGACGGAGAGCCTGTTAAGGACATTTCCGACCTCAAGCTCGCCTTGCTTTTTAAGAAGGAGGGGGACACCGCAAAAATCGGAGTCAAAAGAATAAAAAGGTTTGCACGCGACAAGGTCCTTGAACTTACAGTAGGGCCTTTTAAACCTCTGAAAATGTCGTTTCACCATTCCAGTAAGGGAAGCAGAAATAAATAACTTACTCAGAACGCAAAGGCACAAATTTTTTTTGATTTTCTTTGCGCCTTTGCGCGAAACTTTTCTTTTTTGGAAATTTAAGGAATATGAAAAATGAGGTCAGTAAAGGTAGCTATTAGCTCTAACGCCCTGGTCTGCTGTCTGAAGTTTATTGTCGCCTTGACGGGAGGCAGTGCATCTATGTTCGCAGAGGCCATACACTCTTTGGCTGACACTGCAAACCAGGCCTTGCTGTGGATAGGTATTCGCAGAAGTCGCATTGGTCCATCCCGTAAATTTCCCTTTGGAAGAGGTCAGGAGCGGTTTGTCTGGGGGCTTATATCCGCATGCGGCGTATTCTTTGTAGGTGCCGGAGTCACCATCTATCACGGCATCCACGGACTCTTCCATCCCTACGAGCCTGAAATCAATCAATGGACAGTCATTGTCCTTGCGATATCCTTTCTGGCTGAAGGAGGTTCACTGGTAGTTGCCTGGCTTGACAGAAAAAAGGGGGATACTGCAAACCTGGCAGTACTCATGGAGGACAGCGCAGCGGTCTTTGGAGTGATCCTGATTGCTATCACCCTGTTTCTCACAAAATATACAGGTAAGGTCTACTGGGACTCCATCGGGTCGATAATCATAGGTATCATCCTGGCAGTCATTGCAATAGTTCTTATGCGGGAGAATCTGCATAATCTCATTGAAAAGGCCTCTCCTAAAGAACTGCAAGATGAAGCAAGAAAGCAGCTATCCTCTTTTCCGCTCGTGGAAGATATCAAGGACATCCGGATGATCGTCCTGACACCGTACGAGCACCGGATCCGTGCTGAAGTCGAGTTTAACGGCTATCTCCTCATAGAGGAAATGGAGGACAGCCTGAGAGATGACTTCCGGGGGATTGAGACATTTGGCGATTTCCTGCAGTTCTGCGCAGCCTTTTCCAACAGAATCACCAGGACAGTAGGGGCAAAGATAGACGAGATGGAGGACACATTAAAGAAAAAAGTCCCTTATCTCAAGAATGTAGATATAAAACCTTCGTAGGATAGAATTTCACGGACGGGGATAAATTCGGACCCTAAATTGCGAAGATGATTAAATACATCTCCCATTTAACAACCAAAACAAAAGGAATCATAAAGAAAATGTACAGAATTTTTACTCGGGCTTTGGTATTAAACAAGTAGAAATTTCTAATAGCTAATATAAGTATGAGACAAACGGCAGTCATCACATATTTCGCCGCAATAAACACAGATGGTCCCATGTCCAAAAAATAGGCCATTATCGGGTTGACTTCTGTTGCTCCGTGGCTAATCAGAAAAAGGGTAAATAGTGCATCTAAAATGCTGAGTGTAATAATGATTAAAATGGCTGCAAGGGTCTTGGGGCCGTATGTATCAATTTGATAGGACTTTTGCCTATCGGGCTCCCTTCTGACTGCTTTGCGCCTTCCTGTCAGCCAATGCCTGGAAAATATTGATACTCTTGCTTTCCTGCGATCAAAGCGGCATCTTTGTTTGTATTCTAGTGAATGAGCAATTAAATCGTTCATGATCGTATGCAAAAAAAATAGCTGCTTTCCTCCTTAAAACATGATACGTGTAGACCTCTATAATCAGACTTATCTTGTAAATACCTACCAAGTCGCAAGATTCATACCGTTTTAAAAAACAAAATAAGAGCGAAATTTTCCTGTGCCGTACCGAAATTTAGATAAGAGAAAAAAATAGGAGTAATTTATCTCCCTTCAATGAAAAAATTTTTTTATTTCCAGCAACAGTCTGGTTATTATTTAATCACTGATTCATTTCTATCCGTGCCATAAATACTGCCTCGTGGTATATAACATCACTTGCCTGACAGACCCGGGAAAATACGAATTCCTTTTGGCAACATCAGAAATCTATATGAACACTTATCTTATAGTCATCCTGCTGATTCTTGTCATCCGTTACCTGCTTGATCTGGTCTCGGACTGGCTGAACGTCCGACACGTATCGACTGAGCTTCCGGCGGAGTTTAAAGGTTACTATGATGCTGAGAAATACAGGCAATCACAGAATTACCTGCGGGAAAACACCGGATTCGGAATCTGCGTAGACACACTCCAGACACTTATAACAATCGTGTTTGTTCTGGTTGGCGGTTTCAATTTTGTAGACCGGATAGCAATAGGCCTTGGGCAGGGGCCAATTCTTACAGGACTCGTCTTTGCGGGAATACTGATTTTTGCAAGCAAGATCCTGAGCCTGCCGTTTTCCATATACAATACCTTTGTGATAGAAGAAAAATACGGTTTTAACAAGACCACGCCCAAGACATACTTGCTGGATATTGTTAAATCATTAATACTGACCGCTTTGATCGGTGGAATCGTGTTTGCCGCTGTTCTCTGGTTTTTTGAAAAAACCGGCAACCCGGCATGGATTTATTGCTGGGTGGCGATTACGTTGTTCCAGATTTTCTTCATGTTTATTGCCCCTGTGGTTATCATGCCTATTTTCAATAAGTTTGTGCCGCTTGAAGAAAGTGAGTTGCGGACTGCAATTGAAAATTACGCCAAGGCGCAGAATTTCAAGATGAAGGGCGTCTTCAAGATGGACGGCTCCAAGCGATCGTCCAAAAGCAACGCGTTTTTCACCGGCTTCGGGCGTTTACGCCGAATTGTGCTGTTCGACACATTAATAGAGAAGCACTCTGTAAATGAGCTTGTTTCGATCCTCGCGCACGAAATGGGGCACTACAAGAAAAAACATATTGTCCAGGCAATAGCCAGGTCAATAATTATAATGGGACTGACGCTTTTTCTGCTATCCCTTTTTATGGAGAATGAACAGTTGTTTGCTGCGTTCAAAATGGAGCACCTGTCTGTTTACGCCAGTCTTTTTTTCTTTGGTTTCCTCTATACACCCATCGCGATGTTGATAGGACTCGTGGAGAACATTATTTCAAGAAAAAACGAGTATGAAGCTGATGCCTTTGCCGTGGAGACATACGGAGATGCTGATGCCATGATCAACGGGCTGAAAAAGTTGAGTGTGGACAACCTTTCTAATCTCACACCACATCCGTTCAAGGTCTTCATGGGCTACAGTCATCCGCCCGTCCTTGAGCGAATCAAGGCCATCCGAAGATTAGTTCCTACCCACAAATAGATCCTCTCAACCGAATTACTTGAACCCGGATTATGTATGCAGCAAGTCTTTGACCGGGAATGATTTGCCTGCTGTACTATTCTATTGTAGCACAATATCAGAATTAGTAACACCTCGGGTCGACTAAAACAGGGAAATGAATTATTTGGGTTGAAGATCCATTGAGTAACTGCTATATTTAATATTGTAAGAGGTAAATATACATCATTTTTTACGATAGTTGCAAACACTGACGTCTTTGTTCGTTGATAGGGATTTTTGCGATGTTATCATTTAGAAGAGGTTAAATTTTAAATATTATGGACAAGAGTCGGTTTCATACTAATGAAACAAAAAGGAGGCGAAATTATGAAATTTAGGCAACCTAAGGGAGGCATAATTCTCAGTACGCTTTGTTCAATTTTTTTCTTTCTGTGGGGAGGGTTTCTGATTGTTAATCCGGCTGTGGCAGCCGATATAACCGTCTGCTCTTCAGGCTGTGATTGCACATCTATCCAGGCTGGCATCATTATGGCATCTCCAGGTGATAGAGTAGTTGTGGGAGCAGGGACCTACTACGAAAATATTGGCATAATAAAAGGTATTAATGTGGTAAGCGAGGGAGCTGATACAGCCACATCCTATACCGGTAGCGACCACACAACCACAGCGCTAGAGAGGGCCACCCGGACCATTATTCACGGAAATGGCTCAGACAGCGTGGTAAGAATCCCTGATCTTGATACTGAAGTTATTCTGGACGGGTTTACTATCGAAAATGCCAGCGTGGCTGATATGTTTCTAATCAGAGTTGGGGGTGGGTCACCGATCATCCGGAATAATATCATCCGCAACAATGAGGGTATTGGTCACAGCGGCGGCATCGGTCTACAGGGTTTCGGCGCAGAAGTCAGCCCCACCATTGAAAAGAATCTCATCCATAGTGTCCAGGGCCCGGGTATAGGAAACGGCCCGAACAGCCATGCAATAATTACATCTAATGAGATCTGGGGCTGTGGTATAAGTGGTGATCAAGAGGATGATGATGCCCCGGGCATTGGATTGATGGGGAACGCTTCGCCCACAATTGAAAACAATATCCTCCTTGAAAATAATCAGGCAGGGATAGGGAGTTATGGCTTTGGAATCGAGGCAAATGGTGACACCCTGAACATACCGGCTATTAAAGGGAATATCATTAGAGATAACGGCAGAGCCGGCATAGGCATGAAACGTACTGCTAGTGATTCAGGAACAATTAACGTAACTATCGGTGAAAGCGGTACACTGATCGATAATATTATATATGGGAACTCTTTAGCAGGGATACGGCTGGATGGGATCAGCAATGCCGTTATTGAGAATAACGACATATATAGTAATGCCATGGGCGGTATAAGGACTATGAGCGGTACCGATCAGCTAACCATAAAAGATAACCTCATTCATGAGAATAGACAGGCGGGCATACATAATGCGGGTGCCAGTTCACTAATTGTAACTGGAAATGATATCTATTTGAATGGCACTCAACATCAATTTGCTGGAATCAATATAAATCATTCAGGGTCCACTGCAACTATCGCAAACAATTCTATCCGGGAGAACACCAAGGCAGGCATACATATCGCAAGTGCTGACTCAGTAAACATCGAAGAAAACGACATCTATGGCAATGGTATGGCTGGAATATCTGATTACGGACCCTCCTCAGTTATTAACCACTTAACTGTTACAGGGAATGATATTTATAATAATGTCTATGCCGGCATAGACATCAACGAAAGCGATGATGTGACCATTGATCAAAATAATATCTATCAAAACACCAGGGCAGGGATCGCAATTAGAGGTGCTTGTACGCTGGAAATCACCAGGAATGAAATCTATGATAATGCCCGCGGGGGAATACATACCGGAACCGATGAAGCAGATGGCGGTGGTTTCACCGGGATACCTGGTGATGCTCTCCTCACCATCAGACAGAATAAGGTCTATCGTAATGGGCAGACTGGTTACGGCGGTGGTATTGACGTAAGACACGCCGATGGCATCATTAATAATAATCTGGTCTATGGAAACTACATGGCAGGCATCAGGTTTGGAGATTATATCGGTCAAATAGTCAATAATACTGTGGTTGGAAACGGCCAAGAGGATAGAGGAGCCGGCATTGTATATGACGACCTCGCAGGTGCGGTTAATGACAGCCCCGGCGGTTATGCTCCAGATGATATACCGATCAAAAACAACATCTGCACAAATAATGTAAAGGCCGGTATCAATGTCAAAATCGGGACTAGCTATGCCTGCCCTGAAAATCGGGACTTTAACCTTCTGTGTCGCAACAATGGAATAGATACTGACACCTGTATTGGCCCGCCGTATTTTTGCATATTAATGCAACTGGGAGGTTGTAGAGAAAACCTTGGTGAGATATTTGCCAACCCATTATTTGTGGATGCAGCCAATGACAATTACCATCTGCTGTCAGGCTCACCGGCGGAAAACGCTGGAGACGACAATAACGACATGGGCGCATATGGCGGGTCTGATCCCATCAATTGGTAATCTGATAAAGGAGGAATTGCAGTCATGAAAAGAAAAATACTTATTTCATTAATAATATCATTTATCACTGTCATGGGCTTGAATGTCTCAGCCCAGGCTGACACCACCACAACCCAGGTTACATCAAATTCCTATAATGATAGTTTTCCAAATATCAATGGCGATTATGTGGTCTGGCAAGGGCATGAGAACGGCCACTGGCAGATCTTCTTATACAACATAGAAGATGAAGAGACTACCCGGATTACGAACAATAACTACGACAGCATTTCACCCCGGACAGACGGTGAATATGTGGTCTGGTTCGGTGCCTGCAATCAAGGCGGTGAGATTTTTCGATATAATATAGCGACCAAGGAAACCACTAAAATCACCAACGATAGTAACGTGGATTCACCTCCACAGATTGCAGACGGCCGGGTTGTATGGGCATCACACCAGGTTACAGACTCAGTTGAACCTGGAGAAATTAAGATTTATGACATTAATACAGGACAACACGATCAACTCACTCACAATCAACAGGATGACAGTTCCCCCAGGATTAACAGCGAGTCTGTTATCTGGATTCAGACCGATGGGGCGGATAACAGCGTCTTGTTTATTCACGATATCTCTCAAGGAACTACACAGGAAGCCTCTGAAGGTTTCATCTGGAAGGACAGCCCGCAGACTGATGGAGATCTAACCGTCTCAATGTGGAATGATGGTTCGGGCTGGGATATCATTATTCGCAAAAATGGTCAAAACGGCTTTGAACAGGTTACCAATAATAACCTGGATGACAGATACCCCTGTATCAGCGGAAATTATATCGCTTGGATGGCTGGTGAGGGTAATTCAGCGGAAATATACCTTGCTCAGGTGGACTCTGCTCCCCCACCTCCAACTCCAACTCCTCCTCCAACTCCTCCCTCAGAGGTGATCGTCGATAACGATGAAGCCGGTACATCATCTACTGGAAACTGGTATAAATCCGGAGGTGAAAATCCCTATGGAGCTGAATCGCTTTACAGCAGAACAGCAGGCGCCACATACACCTTTAGTGCTCCTATCAACGGATCCTGTGAAGTCTCGCTGTGGTGGACAGAATGGCCGAGTCGAAACACCGGTGTCCCTATAAGAATATACGACGGGGATACCCTGCTTGATACCGTAGAGGTAAACCAAAAGGCCAATGGCGGGGAATGGAATGCGCTGGGCAATTACACCTTTAGCAGCACAGCAAAGATAGTAATCGTCTCTGAAAGCAGCTCTACAAGTACCTGTGCCGATGCAGTAAGGTTTGGTACTGCTACTGCTCCCCCACCTCCAACTCCAACTCCTCCTCCAACTCCTCCCTCAGAGGTGATCGTCGATAACGATGAAGCCGGTACATCATCTACTGGAAACTGGTATAAATCCGGAGGTGAAAATCCCTATGGAGCTGAATCGCTTTACAGCAGAACAGCAGGCGCCACATACACCTTTAGTGCTCCTATCAACGGATCCTGTGAAGTCTCGCTGTGGTGGACAGAATGGCCGAGTCGAAACACCGGTGTCCCTATAAGAATATACGACGGGGATACCCTGCTTGATACCGTAGAGGTAAACCAAAAGGCCAATGGCGGGAAATGGAATGTACTGGGCAATTACACCTTTAGCGGCACAGCAAAGATAGTAATCGTCTCTGAAGGCGGCTCTACAAGTACCTGTGCCGATGCAGTAAGGTTTGGTAGTTAGTGCAAAACTAAATATTATAATATGACACTTATACTGGAGACGTGACGTGCTTCATGCCCCAGGCAACAACCGGACTCAATAATAAAGAAGGCTCCACTGTCTAATGGCAGTGGAGCCTTTACTTATGGAAAATTGATCAGAGGCGGGGTCGTTTTGGCCCAGCTTTTTTTAATTGGTGCCCAGGGCCGGAGTCGAACCGGCACGGTATATTATACCGAGGGATTTTAAGTCCCTTGTGTCTACCAATTTCACCACCCGGGCTCTTATCAATGCGCCCTCCTCTATTAGGACAAAAATTTAGAAAAAAAGCAACCTATCCTTTCATTTTCTTTTCACCACCCTGTCAGACACTATTTCTATCGCCTTCAAATCTCATTCACATTCTTCCCGGCATTTGGGCCGGGAGAGGTAACAAAGATATCCGTAATTTTAAGCACAACAGCCGACTTCGCTGTCAAGTCGGGTTTTTCCGCCTTAACCATCTCAACCGCCATGTCGTAAATCTTGCCTGATGTCTCGATTCTGGGGGTCCCTTTGAACTGAAAGCCTTTGCGAGGCTTGACTTCATAATCCCATGCGGAGACAGCCATGACTTGTCTTTGCTTAATATTTTCTAATGTCTTTTTCATAAACACATCAGCCATCATGATCTCATCATCCGAAAGGATCTTGACAAAATGAATCGGGACCACGTTTGGAACGCCATCCTTGTCACATGTGGCCACGGCATACCCCCTGCTCTTTCCCATAATGTCCTTCATGTCCTGTGTTAATTTTGCCATTTGTTGCCTCCTTTGTTTTTGGCTGGTTTTCTTGGTCAGAAATTCGAAATCCGAATCTGCATTAAACAATTCTGTTCTTAGCTGTCTTTGATAAAATGATCAATCAAAAATTTGAGGCAGGATATTTCCCGGCGTGCAAAATCGAAATGGCCTCTACAATATATTTTTTCGCACGAATCTGGGTAATACCATTTCTGTGTTGGTAACCGTTCACGGGATTACAACGCCCGTTTTACCGCAACCCACCGAACTGTAAGCGTTTACAGGGTGCTGCAGATGCGAGGCGCACGGGTACACAGGCGTACTCCCTGTACTTCAAGCGCCCGACAACAAAGCAGATGCGGTGCCCTGTGAACGCTTACCTGTGTTGAGATTAATTGTTGGCTGGATCGTTACCAGAAAAACCTACAAAGGAAATTCTGCGCCTTTGTCGACGCCCCCGACCAAAGCCGCCACCGCGTCCCCCGCTTCTAAAATTGTCTTGTGCGGAGGTAAATCTTTCGGGTTGGGCCTGTGTTCCTTTACCGCAGGGACCAAGTCCTCTACCTGGAGCACCTGTTCCGGCAGGTCCTGTTCCATCCATTCTAGGCATATTTTTTCACCTCCTTTTTGGTTATTATCATATGCTCACAATATTTACATTAATTCGGTTTTTGTCAAGGGCGTTGATTAAAGTTCCCAAGTTCTCTTGATATCTGAACATTGGGCTCTGTTCTCTTGCCTGAATACCTCTTGCAACTTATAAATAAGGGGTATATATGAAGTTAAACTCATGGATGTTGGCGTTTATGGTCCGGATATTCCAAGGCTGCGCGGACCGAAAGGAATACTTGTTGTAAATGAACAGCAGAAACTTTAATCTATGAGCTTTTGTAAAAATTTGGCTGCTGTCTTCATTAAGGCGCTTGTGCCTCTTTAACCCAGGTTGAGCGGTTCAGCGTTCACGGTTCCAGGTTGAAAAGCCCTAACGGGTTCATATCAAAAGGATAATGCCTCAATTGAGGGCATAAGTATGTTTCACCCAATAGGTGAAAGAAGCAAATAGACGAATTATTTAATAATGTGTTGGATGTCAAGTGATTACAACCTTTGAACCCTGAACACTGAACCTTGAACCGATCACTTTAGGTTTAATAGAGGCCTTAGAAGATATCGCTGGAAGAATTTCGTCAATTATATCAAGAGTGAAAGGAGGATAAAATGGGAAAAACAGATGTGCTTGTAATCGGAGGGAGTGCAGCAGGTATTGTGGCTGCAAGAACCGGAAAATCTTTTTATCCGGACAAGGAAGTTACGGTGATAAGAAAAGAATCAACTGTTCTTGTTCCGTGCGGAATTCCGTATATATTCGGCACGCTTAAATCAAGTGATAAAAATGTGATACCTGATGCTCCTTTGGAAAATGCAGGTGTAAAAATCCAAATAGGTGAAGTTGAAAAAATTGATGCGGAGAACAAAACCTGTAAGACCGTAGACGGTAAAGAAATCAGCTTTGAAAAACTTATTATAGCAACAGGCTCAACACCTGCTGTGCCTGGATGGTTGAAAGGAGCTGATCTTGAAAATGTTTTTTTAATACCAAAAGACAAAGAGTATCTGGATGGTGTTAAGGAAAAACTTGACGGATGTAAAAACATTGCTGTCATAGGCGGCGGTTTTATCGGTGTTGAGGTCGCTGACGAACTTGGGAAACTGGGCAAAAATGTGACTATAGTTGAACTTTTGCCTCATGTTTTATCCCTTGCTTTTGATGATGAACTCGCGATTCGAGCCGAGGAAATTCTTATATCAAGAGGGATCAACATAAAGGCCGGAAGCGGTGTTAAGGAAATTTTGGGAAATAAAAAAGCTGCCGGAGTCCTGTTAAATAACGACGAAAAGATCGATGTAGATGCTGTGATCTTATCCACCGGATACAGACCAAATACAGCTTTTGCGGAAAAATCCGGCCTGGAACTCAATGATATGGGTTTTATCAGGGTAGATGAATATATGCGCACGGAAAAAAATACTGATATTTTTGCTGTGGGCGATTGTGCTGCAAAATATGATTTTCTCTTGAGAAGAAAGACAGGACTTATGCTTGCTTCAACAGCATGCGTGGAAGCAAGAATTGCCGGTATGAATCTATATAATATAGCTTTTATGAAGACATTTAATGGGACGATTCCGATATTTTGTACTGCCATAGGAGATACAGCTTTTGGTGCAGCAGGAATAACTGAAAATCAGGCAAAAAAAGAGGGGTTTGATATAGTAACAGGAACTTTTGAAGGAATTTTTAAGCACCCGGGAACATTACCCGGAGCCGAAAAACAGGTTATAAAGCTTATAGCCAGTCCCAAATCCGGTTTGTTGCTCGGCGGTTCGGTTATCGGCGGAGGCGGCACAGGCGAACTTATCAATTTTATCAGCATTATCATCCAGAATAGGATGACTGTTTATTCTGCGCTCACAGCCCAGATCGGAACTCATCCGCTTCTTACAGGATCACCGATAACATATCCTTTTTTGATGGCAGTGGAAGTAATAGTCAAAAAACTGAATTGCTGATTTATGAGCAGGACTATATTCACCACAAGCGCGCAGAGCACACAGAAAAAACTACTCTTGTTTCTTATTTATGTGGTCTCTGTGTTCTTGTGGTGAATGCTTTTGTCTTTACTTTATCTCCGTCCTCTCTGCGGCCTCTAGCGAAATTGTTGATTGTTGATTGTTGATTGATGATTTATCATTGCTCTATTGTTCTATTCTCATACATTCTCCATTCCCGCCTGCCTCGCAAGCTTGGCGAGCGGGCAGGAAGAACTCACGATTCAACGGATCTGAACCTTTGAACCCTGAACCTGTGAACCTGTGAACTGGTTACAATTTCTGTAGCGCTTGCTCCGCAGCGACTGTAATAGGTTCAAGACTCGGTTCAGAGGAACAGTCGGGATTTCCCGCGCACATAAATGTGGTTAATTCAGGGATGGTTTTTTCACCCATAATCAGGGCATTGATCGTATCGATCTCCTTCACAGGTGCACCACAATCACTGATAATCTGTCCACCCAGCAGCCTTTGAGTCTCTCTGTCAAAGACAAGCTTCAGCGTCCAGGGTTTGACGCCTGGTATCATACCATGCTTACTTCTGGAATTTACTACAACGCTGACAGTTTCAAACCCCTCCTTTTGTGCCTGCTTATCTGTCAAGCCTGTAGCAGCTATATATTTGTCAAAGATTCTGACCGCGGAGTTGTTTAATACTCCGGGAAATTCAATTTCATACCCTGCCAGTCTTTTGGCTGCAAGACGTCCTTGAATAACTGAAGGGCCACGTAGTAGCGAAGATGTAGGTTTTTTGGTCACAAAATGAATTTTTTCAACGCAATCTCCACCTGCAAGGATATCCGGATTTGATGTTTCCAGATATTTATTCACCTTGACGCCGAACTTTCCAAGTTCGAGGTTCATATCCTTTGCCAGCTCCAGATTCGGCCTTGCACCCACTGAAACCATGACCATATCTGCATCGATTTTTTCGCCGGTTTCAAGTTCCACGCCTGTGACTATTCCATCCCGGCCCAGAATCCTTGTGGCCCTGGACTCCATATTCATATTGAGACCCTTTTCAACCATACGTTCCTGTATCTTGATCGCCATGTCCGCGTCAAGCATAAGGGCCAGAGGAGGTCCTAATGTCATATACTTAATAATTGTTATATTGTAGTAATCCGGCTTGGTTACCGAAAGCAATGCCGCCAGTTCAAGATTAATAAATCCTGTCCCTATGAAAACAAGGTTTTTGGCCTTTTTCTCTTCCATAAAACTTGTTATTCTTTCTGCATCCGGTACGTTCCTTAAAGTGAATACTCCCTCGAGGTCAACCCCTTCAAATTCAGGTATCACTTGGTTTGCCCCGGTTCCTAAAATAATCTTGTCATAATCAATAGAAGTACCATTTGATAATTCAACTATCTTTTTTTCAGTATCCACGTGGGTTACTTCTGTAATAATGTCAGTAATACCTGCTTTTTTGAACATGGCACCTGGATTTGTGATGGAATCAACAGTGGCCAGACCGGCCACAACATGAGGCAAAGCTCACCTAACGATAAATCGTTCTTCTTTCCGAATAATGGTTACATCAACATCCGGCATAAGTTTTTTTGACAACATTGCGGCAGGACCGCCGACACCGCCACAGCCGATAACTACCAGTTTTTCACCCTTTTCCATAATCCTTCCTCCAGTGTTATTATCTCAGACGTAAAAGATCCTTTAAAAGCAATAGCACCCAATGCCATAAAAGTACAAGAAATTTCTGACATTACTGCTATCAGAAAAGATCATACGCTCAAAAAAAACTATTGACAAGGTACCAGTCCGGACATAATTTGTAAATTGCTATAGAGACTGGCTTGCAATTAATTGGGGATGACTTTCCTTTAACTGGGTTCCTGATTTGGAACCTCTTAAGGAAAAATTGTGGAATTTAACTATATTATGAATAGTTACCTATAGTTATGAGAATCATAGACTTTTATAAATGAGATTCATGTTTAATAAAATCAGGCTTTATTTTCTTATAAATTACAGGAAATTAAATATAAAAAATCCCGCAAATCTTTGTGTCGCCATTGAATAAAACATGAAAAAGTAATATAGAAGAACGGCCCTGAGCTAAGTCGCAGGCAGAAAGAATTATTAACTAATTCGGACAAGCCGAAACCAAACAGGTTTGAAGATAAAAAATTGATTGTGTTTCAAAATTTTCTGCCGGAAAAAACGCGAAAATAATTACTAAGGTACTTAAAGATAAAAAGGAGAAAATCATATGAAAATCGCGATTAGTGCAACTGGAAAAGACCTGGACTCTGCTGTAGACCCCAGGTTTGGAAGGGCCGGCTATTTCATAATAGTGGACACGGAATCAGGAAATATAGTCAACGTTATCGATAACTTGGCAGCCCAGGATGCCGCCCAGGGAGCAGGTATTAATGCCGCCACTCTTGTAGCCGGATCAGGTGCTCAGACAGTCTTGACAGGACAAATAGGACCCAAAGCCTTTGAAGTCCTCCAGGCAAGTGGAATCAAGATGATATCAAACGTAAGCGGAACTGTCGGGGAAGCTATAGAACAGTATAGAAAGGGGACGATTCCATCACCGGACAAAGGTCCCAGTGCTGCGGCAAATTCAGGCAAAACCTTTGATCCATCGTTTGGAGGCCGCGGCATGGGAGGCGGCGGCCGTGGTATGGGAGGAGGAGGCAGAGGTCGCGGAATCGGCGGAGGAGGTCGCGGAATGGGAGGAGGATGCAAAGGTCGCGGCATGGGCGGCGGCGGTCGCGGCATGGGCGGAGGAGGCGGCGGCGGAATGGGTGGCGGTAGCGGAACAGGCCGTGGTATGGGCAACGACTCAGAAAGTTAAGGCACTTAAGGACAGATAAGGATAAGGAAATTATTATGAAACTTGCAGTGGCAAGTGGAAAGGGTGGGACCGGCAAGACTATAGTCTCAGTAAGCCTGGCTTTGGCAGCTAAGGGACCTGTTCAGCTCCTGGATTGCGATGTGGAGGAACCAAATGCCCATATCTTTTTTAGCCCTTCGATCGAACAGACAAAACGATGCACCCTCACAATCCCATCTGTAATTGAGAGCAATTGCACATATTGCGGCAAGTGCCGTGATATATGCAGATTCAATGCTATTACGGTCTTTAACAAAATCATAATGACCTTTCCGGAACTCTGCCACTCCTGCCGTGGCTGCTTTCTGATCTGCCCTGAGGATGCTCTGGCTGAAACAGAACGGGAAATCGGGTTTGTCGAAAAAGGCCATGCCAACGGGATATCCTTTGTGCAAGGCAAATTAAGGATAGGCGAAGCCATGTCTCCTCCTCTCATAAAGGCGGTAAAGGCAGAGGCAGAAACATCGCCCGAATGCCTGGTTATTCTGGATTCGCCGCCAGGCACCTCGTGCCCGGTGATCGCCACTGTGAATGATGCAGACTATACATTGCTTGTTACCGAGCCCACGCCCTTTGGCCTCTATGACCTCAAGCTGGCAGTGGGAATGCTCAGAAAGCTCAAGCGGTCCTTTGGTGTAATCCTTAACCGCTCAGACTTGGGGAATGGAGATGTTGGGACGTGGTGCAGGCAGGAAAATATACCTATACATCTAAATATCCCATTTGACCGTAGGATTGCCGAAGGTTACGCCAGAGGAGAGCCCCTTATTATAAGCCGGCCGGACCTGCGCAGCAGCTTTGAGTCCCTACTGGAGGAACTTGTACAATGAGGGAAATTCTGATCTTGAGCGGTAAAGGGGGCACCGGGAAAACTACAGTGGTTGGTTCTCTGGCAGCACTTGTACCCAACACAGTTCTGGCTGACTGTGACGTAGATGCTGCGGATCTACACCTGCTGCTTAATCCAAAAATCAAAAAGGAAACAGAGTTCTGGTCCGGTGTAACCGCAGAGGTGGACCCATCATTATGTACGGCATGTGGGATCTGTGAAGAAATTTGTCAGTTTGGTGCAATAACAACCCTTGAATCAGCGGAGGTTGATCCCCTGTCCTGTGAAGGATGCGGAGTCTGTGCTGAATTTTGCCCGGAAGAGGCCATAAACCTCAAGGACAATCTGTGCGGTTCATGGTTTATTTCAGATACTGATTACGGGCCAATGGTCCATGCTCAACTTGGCATGGGGGAGGAAAACTCCGGAAAGCTGGTCAGCCTGGTAAAAAAAGAGACCAGGGCCATTGCTGAGGAAATAAAGGCCGATTGGATACTGGTTGATGGATCACCCGGCATCGGCTGTCCTGTGATAGCATCTCTTGCCGGCGCTGACCTGATACTCGTGGTTACAGAACCGACAACATCCGGACTCCATGACCTCAACCGCGTAGTAGATCTTGCGGAACACTTTAAGCTCCCTACATGCGTATGTATAAATAAATCAGACCTGAACAGGGAAGTTGCAGAAAAAATCCAAGAGACCTGTTTAAAAAGACAAATTTCCATGTTGGGGCTGATTCCATTTGATCCCGACGCCGTGTCAAGCGTGGTTGCCGGCAGACCCCTGGTAGAAAACTCAGACGGGCCAGGTGCCATGGCTATCAGAGAAATGTGGAAGAAATTAGAAAAGATTGCCCTTAATCAAAAGAAAAAGTAAAAGTGCATGGTGCAAAATATCCGTTAATAGGATAAATTAGTCATCATCATTAACAGTGGCCGCAGGATTTTGGCCAAAAGAACTAATTATAGGGAGAATAGACGATTGAAGGAAAAACCAGCAAATCCTATGACAAATCCTGTTCTTGAGGAGCAGGACGAAAGGATTCAGGAAAAACTACGGAATATAGACAATAAAATCATGGTAATGAGCGGCAAGGGCGGTGTTGGTAAAAGCACTGTATCCATAAACCTGGCAATCGGGCTTTCCCTTGAAAATTATTATGTCGGCCTCCTGGATGTAGATCTGCACGGGCCTAATGTGCCCAAGATGTTGGGTGTGGAAAAAGGAGAACTTCAACAACGGCCGGATGGCACGGTTGGACCTGTTTACTACTCGCCCAACCTGAAATTTATGTCTATAGAACCCCTTTTGCCCACAAAAGATTCTGCGGTTATATGGCGTGGACCCCTCAAGACATCTGCTATAAGGCAGTTTGTTTACGAAATCGAGTGGGGAAAGCTTGACTATCTGATAATTGATGCACCACCGGGGACTGGTGACGAGCCGATGACTGTGGCTCAGACCATACCCGACGCCTATGCAATAGTAGTAACTACGCCCCAAGAGGTATCACTTCTGGATGTCAGAAAATCCATAAGCTTCTGTAAACAAATCAACATGCCGGTCTTAGGCATTGTAGAAAATATGAGTGGCATGATCTGTCCACACTGCGGCAAGGCTATAGACATTTTTAAAAAAGGCGGTGGAGAGAGACTGGCTGAAGAGTTGGATATTCCCTTCCTCGGTCGCATCCCTGTTGACCCGAGGGTCGTCACCACAGGGGATGCCGGACGGCCGATTGTTGCTTCATATCCCAACAGCCATACAGCAGACGCCTTTCAAAAAATTGGGAGAAACGTAATTAATGTCACACAGGCCCTAGCTGAAGAGAATAAGGAAAAGAAAGAGGAATCAAATACATGAAAATTGCAATACCAATTGAAAACGGGATGCTGAGCAGCCATTTCGGCCATGCGGCCCAATTCGCTATAATAGATGTTGAGAATGGAAATATCGCAAAGACCCAACTCCTTGTACCTCCTCCCCATGAGCCGGGCTCACTGCCGCAATGGCTTCACGAACTGGGAGCTACACATTTAATATGTGGAGGAATTGGAGGCAGGGCCGTGGAATTAATAGCGGCTGCCGGGGTACAAGTCATTGCAGGTGTGACTACTATGGACCCGGCGCGGTTGATGGAGGACTTCCTTGCCAACCGCCTCAAAGGTATAACAGGCCCCACATGTCAAGGACACGGCGAGGAAGGCCATCAGTGTCAACATTAAAAGTTTGTCACCGTGGGGAAAACTTTGAATGTTGAATTTTGAATGTTGAATGCTAAATTAAATAATTTCTTTCTTCCTCAATTCAAAATTTAGAATTTAGAATTCAAAATTGTGCCTGAACGGCCTTTTCGTTCAGGCACTAAGTAACAGGTGAATGCTATGCCGATCTATGAATACCGATGTGAAGCCTGTGGAAACGTTAACGAGATGTTGGTATTTCCCAACCAACCCGAGGTGAAGTGTCCTTCCTGCGGATCTGAAGATCTTACAAAATTGATATCCTCAAGCTCATCCTTTACCGGCTCCCAGGGCTCAAGACTTCCCGGCCCCGGCGATACGAGTTGCTGCGGTTTCAGCCCCGGAGAGGCCCCGAACTGTGCAGGTCCAGGGTCCTGCTGCGGAAAGGTCTAGTAGGTCCGGAGCCGGCAATTGTAATTTTGCTCGCGATCGAAACCTAAATTTACATGCCCGGGGCTTTCATCAACCCCAGGCATGTAAATTCCCCACCCCCTCACTCCGCTCGCTCGACACACAAGACGAACACAGACTCGGGCTATCTGCCAAACCGGCGGCTTAATCATAATCTATGTCATATCCTTACTATTCTCCATAATTCCTATAATGACAGAACCCTCCTATGATACCACTACCAGTAGTGGTATAAGCCAATTAATAAAATTCTAAGCTTTCCAAATGGCTCAGTTGAAATTATTTATCTGAAAATCTATAGCCTCAGACCAATTGATGGACTACATTTTGGACAGGCATCAAGACTTTTCAACGATACTATTGGTGACTGTGCTGTTAATTGCTATGATAAGGTCCTATATTGCAACCAACTTGACTATAGAATTGCCCTTGTATCAGGAATGCAAGTGCCTGTGAGGAGTTCTGTATGGAAACAGGAAGGGCCGCTGAGACCCTGACAAAAGAGCTTGAACAACTACTGCGGAACAAGATGGGGCCACTTTTTGAGCGTTACGGCCTGGACATCAAGGACCTGCTTACTCCCCTTAAATGGAAGCCGGTGGTCCTTATAATCGGCAACTACTCATCCGGGAAATCGACCTTTATCAACGAAATCCTGGGAAGCCAAATCCAGCGCACAGGTCAGGCACCTACTGATGACAGTTTTACCATCCTGGCCGCACCAGAGCCCAACGAACCGGAGGGAGAAGTACCCGGCGGCACAGTAGTAAATGATGAGCGTCTCCCTTTTGCTCCCCTGAGGCACTTTGGTGAAAGCCTTCTATCCCATATGCGTTTAAAAAGGGTGACAAATACTCCCATACTCCAAGATTTTGCCATCATAGATACCCCGGGAATGCTGGATTCGGTCACAGAAAAGGATAGGGGCTATGATTACCTTGGTGTAGTGGGAGAACTAGCAAAGCTGGCAGACCTCATCATCCTGATGTTCGATCCCCACAAGGCAGGAACAATAAAGGAAACTTATCAGGCCATCCGGAGTACTCTCCCCGGCTCCACCGGAGAAGACAGGGTCATTTACGTACTGAATCGAATTGACGAATGCGAAAGCGTGTCCGACCTTTTGAGGTCTTATGGGACCTTGTGCTGGAATCTTTCACAGATGACAGGCAGAAAGGATATGCCAAGGATATATCTTACCTTTGCGCCTCAGGAGGGCAAAGTGCCTCCCACGGGCTTTGAAGCATGGATGAATGAACGGGAAGAACTCAAACAGACCATGAGTTCAGCACCAAAGATGAGACTAAACCACATACTCCAGGAAGTGGATCGAGTCGTAAGGGAACTTGGCCTGGAAATAGAGGCCATGGTCGCTTTCCAAAAACGATTCATTCATAAATTCAAAGGGGTCCTCCGCACATGGGGTATGGCCGCCATACTGGCCTTCTTCTTTGGAGATCTGATTATAAATCTTTTAACCGGTTATCCGGACACCCCGCTTGCAGGGGCCCTGCTGGCCGGGAATATGAGTTTTGAACATTTCCTTTGGCCGATTGTGTGGGCCATGCTGGTCGTGGCATTAGCTTCTCTGTATGTTCAACGGATACTTTTTCCCAAATTCACAAAAAATACTCTAAAAGACCTTGATAACTTGATCCCCCTTGAGACCGCCTACAAAAAGGATCTCTGGAACAGGGTGAAACACCGGATACATAAACTCATAGAGGACCAAGCCAGGAGACAGATATTGATTACACATGGCCGCTACCTTGGAAAGATAAAGCACTTTCTCGATAAAGACCTAAGTCATTTTTTCGAACGCATTTAGTGCCTTGCCTTTTAGAAAAATCTTGGGTTTTATAGTATCTTGAAAAAATTGTAACCGTTCAGAGGTTCAGAGATAACCCTGAACCTTTGAACCTCTGAACCTCTGAACGTCTACAAAAAATCTTAAAATGGAGGCCTTATGTCCGGTCATTCAAAGTGGAGCACAATAAAACATAAAAAGGCGGCACAGGACGCCAAGCGTGGTAAAGCTTTCTCCAAGATCATAAAGGAAGTAACGGTAGCCACCCGTATAGGTGGTGGAGACCTTGCAGCCAACCCAAGACTGAGGACTGCAATAGCGGCTGCAAAGGCCGAAAATATGCCCAAGGACAATATAGAGCGGGCAATTAAGAAGGGTACCGGCGAACTTGAGGGGGCAAATTACGAGGAAGTCACATATGAGGGTTACGGTCCGGGAGGAGTGGCAATACTGGTTGAAACTATTTCAGACAACCGCCAGCGCACCGTAGCGGATGTGCGGCATCTCTTTGCTAAAAGGGGCGGCAACCTTGGAGAGCCGGGAAGCGTGGCCTGGATATTCGAGAAAAAAGGACTCATACTGGTTGAGAAGGACAAGGCCGATGAAGAAACCCTTATGACTATAGCCCTTGAAGCAAATGCCGAAGATATACAAGAGCAGGAATTCGAATGGGAGGTATACACTGCCCCTGAAGCCTTTGAAGACGTAAAGTCCGCCCTGGAGGCCGATAACATCCCTGTACTGTCCGCCGAAATCACCATGTTACCCGGCAACACAGTCAGTATCGAGGACGAGAAGCAGGCAGGCCAACTCCTGATACTTATGGAGGCACTGGAAGAAAACAGCGATGTCCAGAACGTTTACGCCAACTTTGATATTCCTGATAAAATCCTTGAAAAGGTCGGCTAAGGATGCCAAGGGAGATCATCCTGGGTATTGACCCCGGATCGCGGGCTACCGGTTATGGAATTGTGTCATGGCAGGATAACAGGCTCCATTTTGTCAATGCAGGTATCATCCGTCCGCGCGCGGAACTCACCTTTGCAGAGCGGCTCGAAAGACTCTATTCAGGTCTAAAGGAAGTAATAGGCCGGCACAATCCAACAGTCTCAGCAGTGGAAGGAGTCTTTCATTCAGTTAACGCCAGGGCTGCTTTGCTACTTGGTCATGCCAGGGGGGCGGTAATTCTGGCGGCAGTCCATGGAGGTCTCCCTGTATTCGAGTACTCGCCAATGACGGTTAAACAGGCAGTGGTTGGCTACGGCAGGGCGGAAAAGACTCAGGTGCAACACATGGTCAGGGTACTCCTCAACCTGTCCAAAAAACCCGCCCAGGATGCTGCGGATGCACTTGCTGTGGCTATATGCCATGCCCACTCTTCGGGCAGCCGGCTAATACCCGATTCCGCGAAAAGGAAAGGCTGATGATCGGCTATATCAGGGGCGAGAAACAGGGTCAATGGGACAGGGGTGTTATAATTGATGTGAATGGAGTCGGCTATGAAATTCAGATGCCCTCTTCATCCCTGGCCAAATTGCCTCCATCCGGTAATGAACTGACAGTCTTTACCCACCTTGTGTGGAAGGACGACACGCTTTCACTCTATGGATTTGAAACAATTGAAGCCAGGGACATGTTCAGGCTGTTGCTGGAAGTTTCAGGAGTAGGCCCCAGACTGGCACTGAATATCCTGTCAATGCTCTCTGCTGAAGAACTTTTACAGATACTGGCCAGAGAAGAAAATAAAAGACTTAGGGCCATCCAAGGTATAGGCGAAAAGACCGCGGCAAGACTGTGTATTGATCTAAAGGAAAAGGCCAAGGCCATACTAACGAAGAGACAGTGGGATATGGAATCATCCCCGCATATTGAGCAACCGGGTAAGGGAGACCTGTGGGATGACGCACTCTCAGCACTTACGCATCTTGGTTATGGTTCATCTGAGACAAAAGCCGCCCTTGCCAGGGCTTTTGCATCTGCAGGTGATAGTGCAAGCCTTGAAGATCTGGTGAAAAAAGCCCTGCAGGGTCTGGCAAAAAGTCGTACAAAACAGGCATGACAGCAGAAAACATCGCAAACAGAACGGATGACACGAATCTGAGCCCTGAACCCTTGCAGGAAGACAAATCTTTCGAGCCTGGGATAAGGCCTAAATCTCTTTCTGAATATATAGGCCAACAGGAGGTTAAGGCCAGCCTCGATGTCTTTATTACTGCAGCAAGAAAAAGAGGCGAGGCCCTTGACCATGTATTGATCCACGGGCAGCCCGGCCTGGGCAAGACCACTCTTGCCCACATAATTGCAACAGAGCTTGGGGTGAACTTCAGATCCACCTCTGGTCCTGTGATAGAAAGGCCGGGAGATCTGGCTGCCATACTGACCAATTTACAGCAGGGAGACGTACTGTTCATTGATGAAATTCACCGGCTGAGTCCTGTGGTGGAGGAAATACTCTACCCTGCAATGGAGGACTTTCAGTTGGATCTGATAATCGGACAAGGCCCCAGTGCAAGGACCATCAAGATTGATATTCCGCATTTTACTCTGGTTGGGGCAACTACAAGGGCCGGGCTGCTCTCACCGCCCCTCAGGGATCGCTTTGGGGTAGTACTGAGAGTAGACTTTTACCAGGATGACGAACTATGCACAATTGTTAACCGGTCTGCCGGGCTCATGGTCATTGAAATTGACCAACAAGGTGCTCTTGAGATCGCAAAGAGGTCAAGAGGTACCCCTAGAATAGCAAACAGGCTCTTAAGGAGAGTCCGGGACTATGCTGAGGTCAGGGCCGACGGAAGCGTATCCCGTCAGATAGCAGACAAGGCCCTGCGTTTGCTGGAAGTTGACCATCAGGGTCTTGACCGCATGGACCGTGAAATTCTCGCTTCCATCATAGACAAGTTCAAGGGCGGGCCGGTCGGGCTTGATACCCTTGCCACATCTGTAGGAGAAGAAAAAGGCACACTGGAAGATGTCTATGAGCCCTTTTTAATACAAAGAGGCTACATGCACAGGACCTCCAGAGGCAGGATTGCAACAGATCTTGCCTATGAGCACTTAGATCGTAAGAGAAGGTGATAGAAAAACCGTGACCGTTCGGGGTTCAAAGGTTCAGGGTTCAGGGGTTCAAGGGGCAGGGGTCAAGGGTCAAGGGACAAGGAAAAGATGAACATCGAACGTCCAACATCGAATTTTGAATGGGAAAAGATGAAGAAACAGACTTATGACCTGGAAGAAAGGCTGCTAATTAAAAAATCTGAACTACTAAATGATATTTTAGAGGAAACAGAAATAGCCGTTGAATGCTCGGTATTGGATATTTGTTTTTCATTCGATGTTGGACGTTCGATGTTCGATGTTCGACGTTCATCCTTTAATGTGTAACCCTGAACCCGTGAACGGTTACACTTAAATTTACAATAAATTACGAAAGGTTGCGATTTCCATGACTACCATCGTACCACTGGATCCGGAAAAACTCCGTCTGAACATAGATCCTCAAAGCCTGGGATTTCAACAACTGAGCCGGCTTAAGACTGAGGAAAGGCCTTTAGTGGCCCAGGAAAGAGCCATCCAGGCCCTCACTTTCGGCCTGAGGATGGAACATCCTGATTTCAACATATATGTTGCAGGGATCAATGAAACAGGGCTTTCCGAACTGGCCCGGTCTTATGTAGAGGAAGTAGCCAAAGACACTCACCCTCAAACTTCTGACTGGTGTTATGTCTACAACTTCCGTAACCCGGACAAACCTTCCGGAGTGGAGCTTCAGGAGGGCAAGGGCCGGGAATTCAAGAAGGACATGGCAGACTTGCTGGATGAACTGAAGCTCCAAATACCTAAAGTCTTTGAAGCCGAGACGTATATTTCCCGGAAGGAAGAGGTGATAAAGGCATTCAATAAAGACCGGAAAAATGTATTCCAGAAGCTGGATAATAAGGTGCGCGAAAATGGCTTTCTACTGCAGTCAGATCAGTCAGTCATGATGGTAGTTCCGGCAAAGGAAGACGGTACGGCTCTCACCCCTGAGGATCTGTCAAAGATGTCTGAAGAGGAGCGGAAAGAGCTCAAGGCCAAGAGTGAAGCATTCCACAAGGATATGGGAGATGCCATGAGGCGCATTCAACAGTCAGAACAGTCCGTGCGCCGGAAGCTGAAAGAGCTGAATCAGGAGGTTGTCAGCCAGACAGTTGACTCCTTACTGGAACCCCTGAAGAAAAAATATGAATCAATCAAAACACTCTGTGACTACTTTGCTGATGTAAGAGACGACGTGGTCCGGCACATGGATGACTTCCGCCCTAAAAGCGAAGCTACTCAGGCTTTGCCCTTTCCATTTCCAGGAGCTGGTCCGTCCTTTACCCAGTACGAAGTAAACATACTGGTTGATAATTCAGAGACCAAGGGGGCACCCGTTGTTATAGAAAGCAACCCGAGCTATCCAAACCTGTTTGGTGTTGTTGAACGTAAGGCCCAGTTCGGTGCCCTTTTTACAGATTTTACCATGATCAAGTCAGGCGCAATTCACCGTGCAAACGGCGGTTATCTACTCATAAAGGCCCTTGATCTCTTAAAATGGCCTTTTTCATATGAAGCCCTGAAAAGGGCATTAAGAAATAGAAAAATCGAGATAGAAGACCCTGGAGAACAGTTCGGACTATTCACAACCAAGGCTTTGAAACCCGAACCGATCCCTTTGCGTATAAAGATAGTACTTATGGGAAATCCGTTCATTTATCAACTACTTTATAACTACGACGAAGACTTTAAAGAACTTTTCAAAGTCAAGGCCCACCTTGACGTCCATGTTGACAGGAACGAAGAGAGGTTGGAGCAATTCATGCGCTCAACCAAGGCCCTTGTAGAGCGGGAAAATCTTAGGGACATGCACATGAGCGGAGTCGCAAGTCTTATAGAGTTCAGCTCCGAGCTGGCAGGGTCCCAGGAAAAGCTCAGTCTAAAAATATCGGATCTTGCAGACTTGTTACGAGAAGCGGATTTCTGGGCAAAATCTGAAAACAGCGAACTTATCGAGGATAAGCATATCCAAAAAGCAATTGATGAAAAGGCTTATAGGTGCAGCCTGTATGAGGATCATCTGCATGAAATGCTCAAAAAAGATATCCTTAAGGTGGAAACAACCGGTAAGGCCGTGGGCCAGGTAAATGGGCTGTCCATCTATGATCTTGGTGACTATATATTCGGCAAACCCTCCAGGATCACTGTGAATATAGCTCTCGGCAAAGAAGGTGTTGTAAACCTGGAAAGAGAGGCTGATCTCAGCGGCAGCATTCACACCAAAGGCGTGATGATCCTGGCCGGGTATCTAAAGGCCCACTTTGCGGCAGACCGCCCATTAAGCCTCACCGCCTCCATATGCTTTGAGCAGAGCTACGGCATGGTCGATGGAGACTCCGCCTCCGGTGCAGAGCTGTTCGCCCTGTTGTCAGCGCTCTCTGACGTGCCGCTTGACCAGGGCATTGCCGTAACCGGGGCTATGAGCCAAAAAGGAGAAATTCTACCCGTAGGGGGTGTCACCAGAAAAATCGAGGGTTTCTTCGACATCTGCAAGGCGAGGAACTTGACCGGAGAGCAGGGAGTAATAATCCCGGAAACCAACGTCAAGGACCTGATGCTCAAACCCGAAGTGATAGAGGCAGTAAAGCAGGGCAAGTTTCAGATCTGGGCCATATCCAAGGTGGAAGAAGGCATGGAGATATTGACAGGCCAACCTGCCGGAATCCCCGGACCTGACGGAAGCTATCCGGAAGATTCAGTATTTGCAAAAGTAAATGACAGGCTGAAAAAACTTGCTGAAGAGGCTAAGCTCTTCATGCAAAAAGAAGAGGAAGAGTAAGCGTTCACATGGCACCGCATCTGCTTTGTTGTCGGGCACTTGAAGTACAGGGAGTACGTCTGCGTACCCTCCGCCTCGCATCTGCAGCACCATGTAAACGCTTACAGTTCGGTGGGTTGAAACGGGCGTTGTAATCCCGTGAACGGTTACGAGGAAGAAAAGGAATAGCGTGAGAAATCACAGGAGAAAAAAATGAAACTTAATATCATCACTTCCCAGAATAAATTGCCGGTAAAAAAGGG
>CBETWD010000001.1:0-51616 GCA_965539945.1 uncultured bacterium | reverse complement strand
TCAGGATTGTAACCCGGTCCGTTGATGGATATGCGGAGATCAAGATAAGTGACACAGGCAAAGGCATACCAGAAGAAAACCTCTCAAAGATATTCGACCCGTTTTTTACCACCAAGGAGGTGGGTAAGGGAACGGGTTTGGGCCTGAATGTGGCCTATAACATTATTGAAAAACACAAAGGTACCATTGATGCAGAGAGCATGGTGAGCAAAGGGACCACGTTTACGATTCGGATTCCAGTACAAAAAGAGGTGTGATAACCATAAACTGTTACGGATAATATACCATGGATTCAAAGAAATTTTATCAAAAGCTCGATCGTATCATGGATATTCCGACCCTGCCTGTGGTGGCATTCAAGGTAAACAAGATGCTCCAGGACTACGATATATCCATCAACGAATTGACCAAAACCATAGAAAAAGACCAGGCCATTGTCTCCAAGATATTAAGGTTGGTCAACTCGGCCTTTTATGGATTTCAATCCAAGATCGAGACCATTTCCCATGCGGTGATTGTGTTGGGTTTTAACACGGTAAGAAACGCCGTTCTTTCAGTGTCGGTCATTAAGGCCTTTTCAGGGAAAGATACCTGTAAAGGTCTCAACATTACAGATTTCTGGAGGCATTCGATCGGCGTAGCCATAATCGGCAGGCACCTTGCCGGACAAACCCGTCTTGACAATCCTGATGACTGCTTTATTGCAGGCTTACTCCATGATATCGGCAAGGTGGTTCTCTCCGAGTATTTCAAGGAGCTCTTCGGCCAGGTGTGGGCATCGGTCCGGGATGACGGCCTGTCCTTTTATGAGGCGGAAAAAAACCTGTTGCCTCTCAACCATGCACAAATCGGAGGTCATTTAGCTGCCAAGTGGCAGCTTCCACTCAGCCTGGTCGATACCATCAGGTATCATCACGCAGTCAGAGAAGGCGTCTCTAATCCTAATCAACTGATGATCGTGCACGTAGCAGACATCATTGTGAATACCCACAATGTTGATTCGGGAAATGCCTGTGACTTTTCAAATATCTACCCCAAAGCTGCAGAGATTATGAGGCCTCAATTGGAAACCCTGTCGGACTGGTTTCCGTTAGTTGCAACCGAAATAGAATCGGCCTGCGAATTGTTACTTGAAGAGGAATAGTGACAGAAGGTTTTGTGAGTAAAGATGAACGATTACAATCATACGATCCTGTGCGTGGATGATGAGGAAAATATCTTAAGTTCATTAAAGCGATTGCTCCGAAAGGAGGGCTATCGTCTGCTGACAGCTCCAAGTGGCGCCGAGGGTCTGAAGCTCCTTGCAGAAAATAGTGTTCATCTGGTGATCTCCGACCAGAGGATGCCCCAGATGGACGGCACTCAGTTTTTGGCTAAGGTAAAAGAAGGGTATCCTGACGCCATTCGTATTATTCTTACAGGTTATACGGATGTTGACTCCATTACCGAGTCGATCAACAAAGGGCATGTCTACAAATTCTTTCTAAAACCGTGGAACGATCAAAGTTTAAAGTTGGAGATCAAACAGGCCCTGGAACAATACGACCTTATCCAGGCCAACAAAATACTTCATAAAAAGGTTCTGGAACAAAATGAAGAGTTAAAAACAATGAATGAGAATCTGGAGGCACTGGTTTCAGAAAGAACAAAGCAGCTTGAGATTCAGAATCGGGCCCTTGAGTTCTCACGTGCCATCCTGCAAGATCTCCCCCTGCCGATCATCGGTGTGAGCTCTGACGGGATGATAGCAGTAACCAATCAAGCGGCGCAAGCCCAACCATTTAATGGCCACGCCATTGAAGTAGGAGGCGAACTCGCGGAATACTTTCCAACTGACGTTCAACAAAATATAGCCGCTGCGCTGGAAACGAACAAGACACAAAGCCTTGAGGAATACCGGCTGTCAGATGGAGTATACAACATCGATGTCAGCCCTCTTTCTGGACATTTTCGCGGAAGAGGGGTCATCATGACGTTGAGACTACTTCACAAATGACCCGTGACGCGACTGGAGGGCGTATAAATGGAAAGAATTACTCGTTATCGATGATGAGCCTCAGATCCTGGAAACGGTAGCCAGATACCTGGGAGCTGAGGGTTATGATGTGTTGACCGCTCTCGATCCACAGCCACTCCACGATTCGACAAATGACACCTTGCTCAGCTCCTTAAAACAAACGGCGTGTAATATTTTCACCAATAAGTGAACTTTTGTCGTACGAAAAAGTGGTATTTTTTTTCACATATCTAGTCTTACATTCTCGATGTTACAGCGGGCAGGGTATTTATAAGATTTAAAGATATCCTTTGCCTGTTTAAACTGGCATGGTTTTCGCAACAACCAGCTACAATGCCTTTTAGGCCCTGAATGTCCCTGTGTGGTGAGTGCATCGCTGTGACGGTGCCTCGATGGCGATTCGCAGATTGAAAAGGAAAAAACATGCTCACAAAAGCAGGACTACTCAAAGCAGAAAAACAGGAACTATCACTGAATATTGACGAGGATCTTCTGAAACTCATTGAGGTCGCCAGTGGTTTTGTCAGAAGAAAGCACACTATTGGCGAATTACAGCAGATTGTTGTAAGGATTAAAGAAAAAAGGTCGCGTCAGAATTCTTTTAAAAACGCTCCGAGGCAATAAGAAATCTACACATATGTCTTAATACCCCTGACAAGCGATCTACCTGGACCTGCAATTCCTCTAGCCCTGCATTATTGTGGACTACATAATCAGACCTTTTGGCCTTTACTTCCTGAGGAATTTGAGTAGCCATCCACCTGGAGGCCATATCAAGGGACATCTTTTTACGCTCCGCCAGTCGTTTGATACAGATCGGTTCTGGTGCCACGACTGAAATTACATAGTCAAACAGGACCTGCCAGCCGACCTCAAAAAGTAAAGGTACTTCTACTATTACGACATTGGCTCCTGAAGCTGCCAGTTGTTGAAGTATCTGATCCATCCGTTTAAATACATAGGGATGAATAATATTTTCTACAAGCCGCCTGGTACCAGCATCGGTCAATATCATTTCAAGCATTCGGTGTCTGTCAAGGATCTTGTCGTCCTTTAGAATCTCTGTTCCAAAAGCACTGACAAGTTCCTTCAAAGCAGGCTTTCCTGGTTCCACAACTTCCCTTGCCAGCTTATCAGTATCAATGACCGGGAAATTCTGCTCTGACAACATCCTTCCCACAGTGCTTTTTCCCGAGGCTATCCCCCCGGTAAGACCAATAACTTTGGCAGGCCAGTTAGAGGATCTGTAACCGTTCACGGGTTCAGGGTTCACCGTTCAGGGTTACCTTTCTTCCGTTGACCTTGCGAGTTAGGTCTCGGGCCAAGTGCCATGCCCCAATATCCTCAAATTTAGGGGGGTATGACATATGCTCTCCTCGTTTTTTTCTCATGCCTTCTCCATTCAGAATTCACGAATCAACGGTTCAAGTTTTTGGTAAACCCCGAACATCTTAACCTTTGAACCCTGAACCTTTGAACCCGTGAACGGTTACGAGGATCTTTTGCAAAAATTACCTTTTTTGGATACTATGTTCGAGTACAATGGTATCGAAGCCATGTCATAAGCTGATTCCGCTGAAAAAGTCCAATCTGCGGCGTTGCTTCAATTTTCCAGTCACTGCGACGTACGATAAGTACGTCTCATTCCTGGAAAATTTCGCGCCTTGCATCTCGGGCTTTTTGAGCGGAATCATGTTTTAGACTTTTTGCAGTGTAATCATAAGTTCATTATTACAGGAGAAATGGATGAAAGTCGATAGAGACACAGTTGTTACTGTCAATTATACAGTAACTGTAAAAGATGGTAAGACACCAGAGGATCTTAACAGACCCTTTAACTGCCGGTTTCTGTATGGCAGAGATCGCATTTTACCCGCCCTTGAGAATGCATTAATCGGCCATGAACAGGAAGATGAGATCCAAGTAAACATACCGCCTGAGCAGGCCTTCGGCCCCTACAACCCATATCTTATTAAAAAAATTCCCATTTCTGATCTTAAGCATTCCGAACGGTTGGAGGAAGGGGAATATTACGAAGAATTCGGTTCAAATGGGAGGCTATTTAAGTTTTATCTGAAAGAACTATACGATGATTATGTGTTAGCAGACTTCAATCATCCCGCAGCCGGAAAGTCTTTAGTTCTTAATGGGACTATTTCCGAGGTAAAGATCGCATCTATGCAGGATATCATGGTAGCTATGAATGCGAATCAGTGTGCAGAGGGTGGTTGAAATCCTTGAAATCATGGCCAGGTAGGCCATTTCATATAAATATAAAATTTGTACTTTTTTCCTGTATTAAACCTTCTATTAACCCGGAAATCGCCGTTCCATGCACTTTTCCCGTTCAGAATGCGGCTTGAAATCAATAATTACGGTTTGGATAAAGAAATGGGTCTTGATCATCGTTTGGACCATTTGCTTTTTTGGGGATGGTTCCACGCATTGTGATATATCCGAGATATTTGTGGAATGCGCAAATTGATTTGAACGTCTGGAAAATCCGTCATTATGACCCACAGACAACTCTTTCGGACATCACATAATGGCGAAGATACTACTGTGTACGGGCCTTTTTTATTCGCAAGGAAATTATGGAAATTGAGGACGTTTCGATGAGTGTAAAGCCAAGTTATGAAGAATTGGAACAAAGGGTCAAGGATTTGGAATGGGAAGCTGGTGATCGCAAGCAGGTGCAGGATGCCTTGCGCGAGAGCGAGGCCATTTATCGGCTGCTTTTCTCTGCCGAACCTGATGCTATCATAATCGTGGACCCCCGGACGAAACGGATCGTCGATGCCAACACAGCGGCCTTGACGCTCTATGGATACAGCAGCGATGAGTTCTTGCGCCTCAGGGCCATAGAGATTTCGGCCGAGCCGGAAAAGTCAATCGCGCACATCCAAGAAGTGGCGTCCGGGATGCCTACCGTTGTGTCGTCCGGCCCTGTCCAGCGTCTTCATAAGAAGAAAGACTGTACGATCTTCCCGGTGGAGATCTCTTCCTGGGTATTCCTGCTCCAGGATCGCAGGATGCTCTGCGCCATCATCCGGGACATCACAGAGCGCAAGCGGGCAGAGGAAGCAATACACGAAAGTGAGGAGAAATACCGCAGCCTTTTCGACGAATCCATTGATGCAATCTACATTACGAGCCGGGAGGGTAAATTCCTTGACGCTAACCAAGCCGCCCTAGAACTTTTCGGTTATGCCAGGGAGGAGCTGATAAACAATATCAATATTCGAAAACTATATATTCATCCTGGCGATAGAGATAAATTTCAGCAGGAAATAGAGGGAAAAGGATCCGTTAGAAATTATCCTATAGAGTTTCGCAAAAAGAATGGAACAGGGATGAACTGTCTCCTCACGTCTACTTCGCGGGTTTCCAGTGATGGCGATATTCTCGGATACCAGGGTATCATTCGGGATGTCACGGAGCGAAAGCTGGCGGAAGAAGCGCTCAGGGAAAGCGAAAAAAAGTACAGTACTCTGGTCGAAAACTCTCTGACCGGCATATATATCGACCAAGACGAGAAGATCGTGTTTGCCAATAACAGATTTGCTGAGATTTACAGATACCCAAAAGGACAATTGATAGGTATTGAGACCTGGAGGCTGGTCCACCCTGAGGACAGATCCCTGACCAAACAAATGAGGGCCAGAAGGCTAAGCGGAGAAGATGCACCATCGGAATACGAGGCGCGGGGCCAGACAAAGGATGGCGAAACCATTTGGATTACAAGAAGGAACGCTCGCATAGAGTACAAAGGAAGGGCTGCTATACTGGGTAACATCGTAGATATCACAGAACAAAAGCAGGCAGAGGCAGAACTTAGAAAGACAAACGAGGAGCTTAAGAACTTTGTCGATGTTGTTTCCCACGACCTGAAAACTCCGGTCATTGCCATCCATGGATTTGCTTCCCGGCTGATCAAGCACTATCAAGAAAAATTGGGGGACAAGGGCAGCCGGCAACTCGAGCAGATCATGGCCAGTGCCCGCCGAATGGAGCTGTTGGTCTCTGACCTCCTGACGTTGTCAAGGATTGGTCGGATAGTCCCTACTTTTGAGCATGTCGCCTCGCGTGAAATAGTAAGAAATGTAATCTCAGGTATCCAAAATAGGATCAAGGAAAAGGGTATAGAGGTTGTTGTCGCCGACAATCTTCCAACCATTTTCTGTGATGGAGAACGGATATATCAAGTCTTCGAGAACCTGCTGGTAAATGCCACCAAGTTTACAGCGGATGTTAAGAAGCCTAAGATCGAGATTGGTCACGAAGATGGGGAAGATCTCCATCTGTTCTATGTAAGGGATAATGGGATCGGGATTGATCCCGAATATCACCTGAGAATCTTCGATATGTTTCATCGGTTAAGGCTAAAGGAAGACAAGGAGGGAACAGGTTTAGGGCTTGCAATTGTTGATAGGATAGTAAAGAACCATGGTGGAAAGGTCTGGGTAGAGTCGGAAAAGGGCAAGGGGGCAACATTTTATTTTACCGTGCCCAAGAGGTCCTGACTGCTACCAGTTTACTCGTTGCTTTTTTTGTAAGCGTTCACAGGGCACTGCATCTGCTTTGTTGTCGGGCACTTGAAGTACAGGGAGTACGTCTGCGTACCCTCCGCCTCGCATCTGCAGCACCCTGTAAACACTTACAGTTCGGCGGATTGCGGTAAAACGGGCGTTGTAATCCCGTGAACGGTTACCTTTTTTCTTTGTAGGGCCGTACAAGTAATGTAAAGCTGGCGTCCATATTTGCAGAACTTAAAGGCAGGGGAATTAGGTGTTCCAACAGGAAAATAATGCTGTTTCTGAATGAACTTAAATCGGAATGCCAAGCCCTGTGCGGCCTCCTTGAAATACTCATTAATATGGAATATCATAGATACAAAATGCCACATGATTTGGAGGATGATTATGCGCACAATACAAATGACCTTAGATGATGACCTGGTCAAATCGGTGGACAAACTTGTGAAGGAGCTCAAAACGACACGATCTGCTTTTACCCGAAATGCTTTGCGTGATGCAATCGATCATTTCAACGTTTGTCGTCTTGAAGAGAAACACCGGCGGGGGTATAAGTTACATCCCGTGAACAAGGCTGAGTTCAGTGTATGGGAAAAAGAACAGCATTGGGGGCATGAATGAGAAGAGGGGAAATCAGATGGTATAAATTCAAGGCTCCTGACAAAAAACGTCCTGTCTTGATTCTGACCCGCGATTCCATTTTGGAATACCTCGGAGAAGTCACTGTTGCACCGATCACAACGACGATCAAGGACATACCAAGCGAAGTGTTCCTGACCAAACATGATGATATGCCGGAAGATTGTACTATCAATTTCGATCATATCCAGACCTTGCCAAAGGCAAAAATAGGCTCACTCATTACGACGCTTCCACCCGAAAAACTGAAGCAAGTGCGCACAGCAATACTCTTTGCACTCAATTTATGAACAGGCTGCTTAGCTTTGATTCTGGCCTGTATCGTTTACTGGCAAGCACAAGAGATCAATCGGGTCGCGCTGGAATGTGATCCGGAGGGAAAGGAAACTGCATCGCCAATCAGTTGATTGAGCACATAAGCCCCATTACTTGGGACAATGTCATATTTTATGGCGAATATGTCATCGATGAAAGTCTTGTCAGGTTGTAATTAAAATTCCTTAGCGTATATTTATGGGCGAATGTTCGTGGTATTCTAGTAAATAGGTTGTTCGTCCGATGAAATAATATGGGACTACAAGGAACCCAAGTTGAGCGATTAGCTGTTAGCCATTAGCGTTTAGCTTTGAAAAATCAGGGCATTGCGTTAATTAGAAATAACACCCAACGGGTGAAAGTTTGTAATAGCAAAACATCCTGCTTGTCAGGGCGGTAGACCGATAATCATTAAGCTAATAGCTAATCGCTCAATTTAGGTTAAATGGAGATGCGGGCAGACCGATGAAACATAACTTCGTAGAATACCTTAACGAGAAAGTCATATTGGGAGATGGCGCCTTTGGGACCTATCTCTTTGAAAAAGGTGTAGACCTCGCAAAGAATACTGATTTGCTTAACATCAGCGATCCGGACCTGGTCTATTCCATTCATGAGGAATACATTCGGGCCGGGAGCGAACTCATTGAGACCAATACCTTTGGTGCCAATCGTTTCAAAATGCTCAGGGTCGGCCATGAGCATAAGGTGCGAGAAATTAATCTTAAGGGGGCTGAGCTGGCATGCCGGGCTGCAGGGAATGAGATTTTTGTGGCCGGATCAATCGGCCCGACAGGTGTAAATTTTCCACTTGAGAATGATGAGGTTGAGTCCGGCACAGTACAGGAGGCCTTTGTTGAACAGATGACTGCCCTGTTGGAAGGCGGGGTGGATCTGTTCATTCTTGAGACCTTTACCTACCTGGACGAACTGCTTTTGGCCATTGAGACGGCCAAAAAAATTGCACCCGAAATCCCGATTGTGGCCCAGATGGTCTACCCGTTCCACGGGCGGACAGCCATCGGCCTGGACGCCTTGGATTGTGGCAGGGCAACAGCCGCTGCAGGGGCCACGGTCGTTGGTACCAATTGCGGACGGGGAGTCAAGGCTATGCTCTCAGCAGTTAAGCGGCTGTCTCCCCTCAAAGATGAGGTTTTCCTTTCAGCGTTTCCCAATGCCGGACTCCCTGAGATCGTAGAACACCGCATGGTATATTCGACACCGCCGGCATATATGGCCGACAAAGTGGCTGAAATGGTCAAGTTCGGAGTCCGGTTGATTGGCGGGTGCTGCGGTACTACACCGGCCCATATCCATGAATTCAGAAAGCACCTCCACCTCAAAAGACACAAGACCACACGGGTTGTAACCAGCGTGGAGAAATCCTCTGATTTGCCCGAAGACAGAAAGGACTCCATTGGCAGGGGCGGAATGATCGAGAGCCTGAGATCCGACCGCATTCCAGTGCTTGTGGAAGTAGATCCTCCCAGGCATCTGGATGTAGAGGGAATTCTTACCGGAGCACGGGCCTTAGCCGAGGCGGGCGCTGATGCCATCACTCTCGCCGAACACCCCCTGGCCGTTCTACGGGCGGACAATCTGTCCCTTGCACACAGAATACGGGAGGAGACAGGGATACAGACAGTACTTCATCTGACCTGCAGGGATCGGAATATCTTGGGTCTTCAGGCACAGATTATGGGAGCTCATGTCCTTGGATTAGAGGCCATCTTGGCTGTCACTGGAGATCCGGCCACCTCCACGGATCAGCCCGGTGTGAGCGGAGTATTCGATGTCCACTCCTTTGGCCTGGTGCAGATGATAGATCAGCTCAACCACGGGCTGAACATGGCAGGGGCCTCAATGAAAAAGCGGACCGATTTCTCTATTGGTGTGGCCTTCAGCTATCATCCCGCCAATCCTGATCTCCAGATCAGCAGGCTGGAACGAAAGGCCGATCTGGGTGCACATTTTGTCATGACGCAACCAATTTTTGATCGAGATGCCGTAGAGGCCATGATGGAACGGACGCAACACCTGGACCTCTTGGTTTTCACAGGTATCTTTCCCCTCATATCTGCCAGAAATGCGGATTTCCTGCACAACGAAATCCCAGGCATTTCAATTCCCAGGGAGATTCGAGAACATCTGTGGAAGTATGAAAAGGTCGAAGACCAACGAAAGGCGGCCCTGGACCTAACCAGGAAGCTGATTGCCGACATCACTCAGTTCGCTGACGGACTTTATTTGATCAGTCCTCTCAACAAGTGGGAGATCCCTTTGACGCTGGTACAGGAACTAAGAGCCGCCGGGCACTGACGCAGATCAATATCACAACGGGCATGGGATCTGATATTTCATCTCTAATTTCACTGATCAAACTGACTATCAGGCGCAAGGAACTTTTTGAACCCGGGAGCAAGATAGTAACGGCTGTTTCAGGCGGGCCGGATTCGGTCTGTCTGCTGCACATTCTGTATTTATTGAGTAGCCAGTGGGGACTGGGCCTTGAGGTAGCCCACTTTGAGCACGGCCTCAGGGGCCGGGAATCCGGAGACGATGCCCGTTTTGTAGAAAAACTGTCCCATGATTTTGGACTCGGTTTCTCCATTGAGCATGGCAATGTCAGGGCCTTTGCCGATAGAGAGGGCATAGGAATTCAGGAAGCTGCCCGGATCCTCAGGTACGATTTTCTGGAACGTGTACGTGCCGATACTGAGAGCACGTATATTGCCACAGCACATACTGCTGACGACCAGGCAGAAGAAGTACTGATGCGGTTGATCAGAGGTGCAGGCCTTCCGGGACTCAGTGGAATCCCCTGGGTAAGAGATAACTACATAGTCCGTCCGCTCCTTGGTATAACCAGGCAGCAGATCCTGGGCCATCTTAAGGCCCATGACATCCCATTCGTAATAGATCAATCTAATAATAGCAGGGCATATCTGCGCAATCGCATTCGCAAAGACCTCCTGCCGCTTCTGGCTGAGGATTTCAACCCTGCCATTGTGCGTACTGTTAATCGCACGGCAGAGATGCTGGCGGAAGATCATCAGTTGTTGGAAAAGATGGCAGAAACGGCATATAGGGATTCTTTGTCATCCTCTTCCCGGGAGGAAAAACTGGGCTTCAGTATAAAAAAGATTAAGGGGCATCCAGGGCCGATTCGCCGCAGGATCTACAGAATGGCCCTGAGGGATTTAAGACTATTCAGCGGCAGGGTGAGAACCGACCACCTCTTGGGGATAGATAAGTTGGTTACTACCTGTAAAGACCCTTGCGCCTCATGCAGGCTGCCCGGAGATGCTGTGGCATTTAGGAGATATGAAGAGCTGTTTATTTCATCTTCCGATCCCGAAGAACAGATTTTAGATTCAAATGGCGCGAGTTGTTCTATAGGCGTTACCGGACCCGGGCGTTGGCCTGCCCCTCGTGGAAAGGGATACGTGGAGATTTCACTCTCAAATGTTGCAGGTGACTTCAGGTCCCGAAATCGAAAGGAGTATTTCAGGCCGCTGTGGTTAAATCCTGAGGCCGTTAAGTTTCCTCTGGATCTCAGGACAAGAAGGCCTGGGGAAATTTTTTGGCCCTTTGGCGCCCCAGCGCCTTTTAAGCTCAAGAAATTCTTGATCTCAAGCAAAATTCCCCGTGGGGTCAGAGATTCTTTGCCATTACTCACCAGCGGCAAAGAAGTAGTGGCAGTAGTGGGGGTTGAAGTCTCTCATCCCTATAGGCTCGTTCAAACAAGCGGAAAAGCACTTTCACTTCAGTGGATAAAATAAAATAATTATTGTATTCAATCCGTTATTTTGATTTATTATATATTTTGATTTATATTTAAAAAATATACTATTGTAGCGGAGGATTACTTTTGAACACCTTTTACAGGAACTTGAGCCTGTGGCTTGTTATCGGCCTTATAATGGTCTTTATATTCAATCTTTTTAACGAGCCCCAGAAATCAATACCGGAGATCCCTTACAGCGACTTTTTGGAACATGTTGAAAAAGGTGAGGTGACCAGTGTTGTTATCCAAGGAGACAAACTTGACGGTGCATTTGAGAACCAGGCGCCTTTTCTTACTGTAATACCTGTCCAGGACCCCGATATGATGCACTTGTTAAAAGAAAAAGGGGTTACTATCCAGGTAAAACCGGTCGAGGATACACCTTGGTATCTTGCATTGCTGATTTCCTGGTTTCCAATGTTGCTCCTCATAGGCGTATGGATTTTCTTCATGAGACAGATGCAGACAGGGGGTGGCCGCGCCCTGTCCTTTGGTCGCAGCAAGGCCAAGCTTGTTACTGATCAGGGTACCAAGGTTACATTTGAAGATGTGGCAGGCATAGAAGAGGCCAAGGAGGAACTGGAGGAAATAATTGACTTTTTGAAAGATCCCAAAAAGTTCACCCGTCTCGGTGGAAGAATTCCAAAGGGTGTCCTGCTGATCGGATCACCCGGTACAGGGAAAACTCTTCTGGCCAGGGCCATAGCCGGAGAAGCGGATGTACCGTTTTTTACTATCAGCGGGTCTGACTTTGTGGAAATGTTTGTTGGTGTGGGTGCTTCCAGGGTAAGAGACCTCTTTGTCCAGGCAAAAAAGAATGCACCATGCATCATTTTCATTGATGAGTTAGATGCAGTAGGCCGTCACAGAGGTGCCGGTCTCGGGGGCGGACATGATGAAAGGGAACAGACGTTAAATCAGCTCCTGGTGGAAATGGACGGTTTTGAGAGCGCTGAAGGGGTCATTTTGGTTGCAGCTACCAACAGGCCTGATGTACTGGATCCGGCCTTGTTAAGACCTGGCCGTTTTGATCGACAGGTAGTTGTCCCTGTACCCGATCTCAGGGGACGTGAAAAGATATTGAAGGTACACGTGAATAATATTCCGCTTGGACCGGATGTTGAACTGTCAGTAATTGCCAGGGGTACACCAGGGTTTTCCGGGGCCGACCTTGAAAATCTTGTAAACGAGGCAGCCCTTCTTGCAGCCAGAGAAAACAAAGAGACCGTCAGCATGGCCGACTTTGAGAAGGCAAAAGACAAGGTGCTCATGGGCACTGAGAGAAAAAGCCTTATCATCTCGGATGAGGAAAAACGTATAACTGCTTACCATGAAGCAGGACACACATTGGTAGCAAAAATTCTCCCAGGCACTGATCCGATTCATAAGGTGACCATCATACCAAGGGGCCGTGCCCTTGGGCTCACCCAGCAGCTTCCGGAAGAAGAGCGTCATAGCTATCCGCGGTCATATCTTCTTAACAACCTTGCAATTCTCATGGGAGGCCGGGTAGCGGAAGAACTGATAATGAATGAATTTACCACCGGGGCTGGAAATGACATTGAAAGGGCCTCACACCTGGCGAGAAAGATGGTTTGTGAGTGGGGTATGAGTGATGGACTTGGCCCGATAGCATTTGGCAAAAAGGAAGAACACCCGTTTCTCGGCAGGGACTTCAGCCAGGTTAAGGACTACAGCGAGGAGACCGCCCGGAGAATAGATCAAGAGATCCTGAAAATAGTGCATGATTCATACAAACGAGCCAAATCCGCGATTCAAGAGAATATTGATTGCCTTCACGGTATTGCCAATGCCTTATTGGAGAAGGAATCCCTTGATGCAGCGAGTATTGAACAAATAATGAGTAACTGCCGAAAAGATACTCAGATTCAAATGGCAGGCGCCTGATACTACAAGAATGGCGCAATTATTCACTCCCTGCCCAAAAGTGTGAACGGTTACAAGGATGGCTCTCCCCAGTTTGGCTATAAAAGAGCATACATTCCACTGGGGTTCTCGCACATATATCATGGGGGTCATAAACGTAACCCCTGATTCATTTTCAGATGGTGGGAAATTCTCTTCCCCGGAAGGGGCTAGGCGGCAGGCTGCCTTGCTGGTTGCTGCCGGAGCTGACATCCTGGACATAGGAGGGGAGTCTACCCGGCCTTTCTCAGAGCCTGTTACTCTGGAAGAAGAATTGCGCCGGATGATACCTGTTATAAGGGAGATACGGAAAATCAGTGATTGCCTGATATCTGTTGATACTATGAAGGCTGAGGTAGCTGAGGCCGCGCTTTACGAGGGGGCTGACATTATTAACGATATCAGTGCACTGCGTTTTGATCCCAAAATGGCCGATGTGGCATCTGCCTTTGAAGCCCCTGTTGTACTTATGCATATGAAGGGCAGTCCTAAAGATATGCAGGTGGATCCCTACTATGAAGATGTGGTTGGGGAAGTCAAGGGCTTTTTGGAAAAACGCATGGCCTGGGCCAATAGCAAGGGCATTCCCAAGGAAAAGATACTGATTGATCCCGGCATTGGGTTTGGAAAAAATTTTCAGGACAACCTGATATTGATTAATCGCTTGGAGGAGTTTACCGAGTTAGGGGTCCCGGTCATGGTGGGTGTATCGCGGAAGGCCTTTCTGGGGGCAATAGCCGGTATAGAAGAGGCAGGAAAGCGTGACGTGGCTACTCTGGGTGCGATTGCAGTATCAGCCATGAGGGGAGCGAATTTGGTGCGGGTCCATAATGTTGCCCTCACCAGGCAGGTGCTCCAGGTAGTTGATGCTATTTGCAGAGAAAGCCTTTAATAAAAAATGTTGAATGTTAAATGTTGAATGTTGAATTGTGGAAGAAGATTTAAAAAAGATATACCTTTAATCACACAGGAAGTAACCTTAATATGTTAATTGTCCATGACCTAAATGGATGCCTTTTACCTTAATTCAACATTCACAATTCAAAATTCAGCATTATCTATAAAACAGTGTAATGTTTAATGCTTGAGAGCCTTACTCAATATATACCAATAATTCGGTGGCAGGATGTAGTGGACATCTTGGTAGTCTCCTACATCATATACCGTATCGTCCTTCTTATCAGGGGAACCCGTGCTGTACAGATGGCAGCAGGGCTGGCTTTAATTATTGTGATTTATTTCGCAGCCGGGGAGTTGAAACTCTTCACTCTTCACTGGCTCCTTGGGACGATCCTTAGCTCTTTGTTTCTACTCATCATAATAGTGTTTCAAGACGATATTCGCAGGGCGCTGGCTCAGATGGGTCAGACTCCTTTTCCGAAACTTCGGGTAAAGACCTTCCAGGCCCTTGAGGAGATTGCAAAGGCAGTCACTACTTTAACAGAGAGCCGTACAGGTGCCTTGATAGTACTTGAGAGAAATGTAGGCTTAATGGACCACCTTGAGTCAGGAGTGACAATTGACGGGCAAGTAACTCGTGCTTTGCTCTGTACAATATTTGACAAGGGGACACCGTTACATGACGGTGCGGTAATTATTCAAAAAAATAGGCTTTCAGTGGCTGGATGCGTGCTGCCCTTGAGCACGAACCCAACCATCAGCAAACGCCTGGGCACCAGACACAGGGCGGCTATAGGTATAACAGAACAGACCGATGCTGTGGTAGTAGTCGTTTCTGAGGAGACCGGCAGTCTCTCTGTGGCCATTGCCGGAAAAATCACCAGAGATATAGATCCCGGCACGCTCAGGCGTATCCTGCATAACGCCTTTGCATCTGAAGAGACTGAAAAACCATGGTGGCGAAGGAGGATAGTTTAGTCTGTGCACCGGCAAGTTTTTTTTCGAAAAGACTGGGTTCTCAAGTTGCTCTCACTGGGATTTGCTTTGCTGCTTTGGTTCTTTGTGGTTGGGGAGCAAAAGGCCGAGGTAAATGTTTCCATTCCACTTGAACTGGTAAATATTCCCGCGGGTCTGGTAATAGCCAACGATATTCCTTCTCATATTGATGTTAAAGTCTATGGCCCCCGCAGCATGATTCGCGCCATGACTACCAAGGGTATCATGAGGGTAATTGATCTTAAAGACGCAACACCAGGCAAAATTACTGTCCATATATCACCTGATAGCCTTTCTTTGCCCGGGGCGGTTCGAGCACTTAGAACACAGCCTAGCAATGTTGAAATTGTGCTGGAGCCTCTCGTGTTAAGCGATTTTCCAGTAAAGCCTGTTCTAAAAGGCATGGCTGCCAAATATCACAAGGTCCTAGACACGGAGGTATATCCTCCGAGAATGGTTCTTTCAGGGCCTGAAAATGTAATAAAGGCTATGAAGGAGGTAAGGACATTCCCAGTAGAGCTTGATGGGGCTTCGGATGATATTACAAGGAAAGTAGGCCTGGATCTTCAGGGACTCAACGTATCACCTGAAGAAAAAATAACATATAAAGTCACTGTACATATAGTGCCTGCCCAAGGGACAAGGCGCATCACTCATATACCTGTACAGATTGAAACAACCAAGTCAGATATTTTATGGTGGCCCAGAATAGTAAGCGTGACTTTACGAGGACCCATACTGGATCTCAGAGAAATCAAGGTCACGGATATATATGTTGGGATTTCAGTAAAGGGGCTTGAGCCCGGCATCCATTCGGTGGAGCCCGAACGTATTGTCCCTGGAGGATTCACATTAATGGAGATAACACCCCAAAATATCAAAGTGAATATTCCTGATGAAGAGAGTGAGGAATTGAAGGATTGATGATTGGGGGATTAATATCAATTTATATTAACCGCGCTGAAAGCGCGCACCACAACTTTAGGCACTTTAGTTCACTTTAGGCACTATTCCGGTTTATCCAGGTTAGGAGATCATCAAATGCGCAAATTGTTCGGTACAGACGGCATTCGCGGAGTTGCAAATATCCACCCCATGACCACTGATATTGCCATGAAGATCGGCCGTGCCGTGGCCTATATGTTTAGAAATCGTCGTGGGCGTCATCCCAGGATACTTATAGGAAAGGACACCCGGTTATCGTGCTATATGCTGGAAAATGCGCTTGCAGCCGGAATATGTTCAATGGGAGTGGACGTTTTGCTGCTAGGGCCCATGCCTACCCCGGCCATTGCATTTCTTACCACTAACATGAGAGCTGATGCCGGAGTAGTGATATCAGCATCCCATAATCTTTTTCAGGATAATGGAATAAAACTCTTTTCAGGCGATGGCTTTAAATTACCCGACGAATCAGAGGAGCAAATAGAGGAACTGATGGATTCAAGAGTATTAATAGAATCCCAGCCAACAGGGCAAGATGTCGGCAAGGCATTCCGCATCGATGATGCCCCCGGCAGGTATATAGTATTTGTGAAAAATACGTTTCCAAATGATCTCGCCCTGGATGGCCTTAAGATCGTTTTGGACTGTGCACATGGTGCTACCTACAAGGTGGCTCCTGCTGTTTTTGAAGAACTTGGGGCTGAGGTAATCAAATTGGGCGTAAGTCCAAACGGTACCAACATTAACCATGAGTGCGGAGCCGTTTATCCTGAACTCATGCAGAAGGCTGTGGGCGAGCACAAGGCCGATATCGGAATCGCACTTGACGGGGATGGTGACCGTGTAATAGTGGTTGATGAAAAGGGTTCAGTGGTTGATGGAGATCACATCATGGCAATATGTGCCTATGATATGATTGACAGGGGTAAGCTCAACTCAAATACCTTAGTGGCAACGGTCATGAGCAACATGGGGCTTGAGGTTGCTCTGGAGAACAAGGGCGGGCGGCTGATCCGAACACAGGTTGGTGACCGCTATGTAGTAGAGACCATGAGAAGAACAGGTTACAACTTCGGTGGTGAACAGTCAGGACACCTGGTGTTTCTGGATTATATAACTACGGGAGATGGTATCTTGGCTGCTTTACAACTTTTGGCTGTCATGCAAAAGAAAGAAAGGCCCCTTTCAGAACTTGCCGGCATAATGGCTTCCTTTCCTCAGGTACTGCATAATGTCCGCGTGCGGGAGAAGAAGACTGTGGATGAAATCGCCGGTCTTAAGGAACTCCAGGACCGGCTAGAGAAAGATCTTAAGCGCAAAGGCAGAATACTTGTCAGACCCTCCGGCACTGAGCCGGTTATACGTATAATGGTTGAAGGCGAAAATGAGGAACAGATTAACAGCATAGCCCTGGAAATGTGTAATCATGTTGAGTCGGTCTGCGGGGCTTAGGATTCTCTTTGCGGGTCCTTAATCCGCTTTTCGTCTGATAAAAGCAGGAATATCCAATTCATTGGTGTCCACTTTATCAAGGCCGTCAAAGTCTAATATTTGTTTCCCTGGATTCTTTATGTAGCCGGATATCCCGACAGGATCCTTTTGGATGTGGGTTGTTGCATCATGTTCCAGCTTTATAGTCTTATTCTTTTTCTTAATAGATTCTATTGGTGTAACAATGTGCTTCCCAAAGGAAAGGGCATCAGGCCCTATACCGGTAGCTATGACTGTCACCCTGATCTCTTCATCTATATCGTCATCAAATACAGTACCCAGGATGATATTGGCGTCTTCATGGGCCTCATCGTGAATCAAGGAAGATGACTGTTCTACCTCATCCATGCTCAAAGTAGAACTGCTTGCGGTAATATTCATCAGGATACCCTTGGCTCCGCTTATGGAAATGTCCTCAAGCAAGGGATTGGCTATGGCCATTTGTACTGCCTCCAAGGCCCTGCGTGATCCTTTGGCAACACCTGTACCCATGAGGGCCATCCCCATTTCAGCCGTAACAGTGCGAACATCTGCGAAATCTACGTTTATATACCCTCTCAGGACGATGAGGTCTGAAATACCTCTTACTGCATAGTAAAGGACCTCATCTGCCTTTCGGAACATCTCCAGTATCGGAGTGTTGGGTTGGGCAAGGCTTCTGAGCCGGTCGTTTGGAATGGTTATTATAGTATCTACAACATCTTTTAATTCTTCTATTCCCTCTTCAGCAACGCGAATTCTGCGTTTTCCTTCAAAGGAAAACGGTTTTGTCACTACTGCTACTGTGAGAGCACCCATTTCCTTACTGATTTCTGCAATAACAGGGGCCCCTCCGGTGCCGGTACCTCCACCCATTCCGGCAGTAATGAAGACCATATCACTTCCTTCCAGCATTGCCCGGATATCGTCTATGCTCTCTTCTGCGGCTTCCCTGCCAATTCCAGGTTTTGCTCCTGCTCCGAGTCCCTTGGTGAGTTCTTTACCCAGCTGAATCTTTGTGGCGGCCCTGGATACTTCAAGGGCCTGGGAATCCGTGTTTGCAGCTATGAATTCCACACCCTTGAGTTCGGAGATTATCATACTGTTAATAGCGTTTCCGCCTCCACCTCCGACTCCAATTGCCTTTATCTTTGCAGTGAGTTTTGGTTCTATAAACTCAAAAGACATATGCTTAGTCCTCCAACTCGAACAGGTTAGAAATTTGTTTTAAATCTTAAACCATGACTTCATACGAAGGGTTACCCTGTTGAATATATTCCCGTCTCTTATCCGGAATTTCTGTTGCGGCTGATGTTCCATGCCATAGAGCACAAGGCCTACGGCAGTCGCGAACATGGGTCCGTTGACCACGTCCACCAGACCGGAGATCCGCTGCGGATAGCCAATTCTTGTGGGTAACTGGAACACCTGATCCGCAATTTCGGCGATTCCAGGCAGGAGGGCAGAGCCTCCGGTTATAACCACCCCTGAAGCTAGTAGTTCTTTAAGTCCTGTCCGTTCTATTTCCCGATCAACCAAAGTAAAGATCTCCTCCACTCTGGGCTCAAGTATTTCAGACAGGATGTGCCTGGACAAAAGCCTGGGTTTGCGCCCTCCCACACTGGGCACTTCTATCATCTGATCTTTATCTACCAAAGAGTTGAGGCAACTGCCGTGGCCTATCTTTATTTGTTCAGCCTCTTGACTTGGTGTCCTTAACCCGACTGCTATGTCATTAGTGAGGTTGTTGCCGCCAAGTCCCAGCACGGCTGTGTGTTTGATGGCACTTTCAGTAAACAGAGCAAGATCAGTAGTACCACCCCCAAAGTCAACAAGGGCCACCCCCAGGTCCTTTTCCTCCTGGGTTAAGACTGCTTCGGCTGAGGCAAGGGGCTGAAAAACTATGTCAACTACGTCAAGCCCTGCCCTGTTTGCGCACTTGATAAGGTTCTGTGCAGCCGTAACTGCTCCTGTCACTATATGTACTTTGGCTTCCAGCCTTACCCCGGTTATCCCGACAGGGTCCAGGATCCCTCCCTGCTCATCTACAATGTACTCTTGCGGCAGAATATGTATGACCTCCCTATCAAGGGGTATGGCTACGGCCCTTGCCGCATCTATGACTCTGTCAACGTCCTCCTGTGAGACCTCCTGGCCCTTTACGGCTATCACCCCATGGCTGTTGAAGCCCTTTATATGGCTACCGGCAATACCAATGAACACTGAGCCGATTTCACACCCGGCCATGAGTTCGGCCTCTTCCATAGACCTCTGTATGGAATCGACCGTATTGTCTATATTGACAACCACTCCCTTGCGAAGACCTACAGAAGGATAAGTCCCCACGCCTATAATCTCAGCACCCTTTTCGTTGAACTCACTCACTACTGCACATATTTTAGTAGTGCCGATGTCTAGGCCGACAATTATGTTACCGGGTCTCTCCACCTTTTCCTCTCCTAATGTTTCAGACTGGTTAAAGCCTGACCAGGGCCGTAATCCAAATCAACCTTAGCTGCTTTCTTATATATTCCTGAGCGATAGAGTTGATACAGGACCTTTTCCGCCTTACTGAATTGGGCACTGAGATTTTCAGTATCAAAGTGAAAAGGAATACCGCTGTCAGATGTATAAAGTATTAAGATATCTTTCTTGGCTATGTCTATTTGGCTAATATTGTTTACACCCAGAGTCCTTGTGCCCTTGCTTGCCATGGATATTAATTCCAGGGCCTTTTGGATTTGGTGATTTGGTGATTTGGTGATTTGGTGATTTTTTATGTTCTTTGGATCAATCCCGGTAATGATGGGAAGAGAGATGGGATCTTCCGTAGAAAGTTTATCGATAATTTCACCTTGTTTATCAACCAAATAGATTTTGTCAGAATTCAACAGGGCTACCGGAGTACGTTCTTTGATCGTAATCATTAGGTGATCCGGCAGTTTTCTCTTAACTTCAACAGTATGGACCCATGGATGCACCTCTATGGACGTTGCAATTGATTTCAGATCGAGAGACAGGAGATTGTCCTTGGCGGTCACATTGCTCAGTTGTAAAATCTCCTCTTCTGTGATGCGATCGCAGCCTTTAACCAGGACTTGACAGACCCTGAAAAGGTCAGATTGACATGCCCAATGGTGACACATAAAAAAGCCGGCAAGGCCAAGGCACATTATAGCTATGCCAATCAATATTTTAGGGTGAAAAGGCCACGATACGGAAAATACCGGTTTGGTAGACTTGTTCCGCGAGCCGGAGCTACGTGCTGAAGACCTGAATTCTGAAGACCGCCTTCTAATTTTCATGTTTCCATACCCCAAATAGATACTTCCGGGACAAGTTCTACATCAGTCTCTTTTTTTACACGCTCTCTAATAATTTCCAGCAAGTCCATTACCTGTACGGCACCGGCTTTCCCACGGTTTACAATAAAATTCGCATGCCTTTTGGATACCTCGGCGTCCCCGATCCTAAGACCCTTGAGTCCACATTGGTCTATAAGCTTTCCTGCTGAATCTCCCGGAGGATTTCTAAAAATGCACCCTGCGCTTGGTTTTCCTATAGGCTGGGTGGTTCTCCGTTTGTACATCACCTTTCTGACACGGCGCCTGATCTGATCAGGGCTGCTTTTGCCAAATTGAATTCCAGCAGCAGAGATAAGGGTCTTGTCCGGCAGTCTGAAAGACCTGTAATCAAATTGCAATTGATCTCTCCGGAACCAGCAACTCCCGTCCGGCCCTGTAAATTGCACAGCGTCTATCGCTTCCGCCATGGAGCACTTGTTAGTGCCTGCGTTCATGGATATGGCCCCACCTACACTGGCCGGAATGCCCGAAAGATTCTCAAGACCACACAGGCCGTTGCGTATGGACCAGGAAAGAAGAGACTTCAGCCTGCATCCTGCCTCTACAGACACTGTTTTAAAGGGATGGCCATGAGCTGTTCTCCCATGTTGCAAAGAGTGGATGCGATTCAGGGCTGTCAGGGTCATGACCAGCTTCACGCCTTTATCGCTGATCAACAGGTTGCTCCCCTGGCCCAGCACCTTATAGGATATGGAACGATTACTGAGATAAGAAATGGTCTGTTCAAGGGCCTTCAAGGTCCGTGGAACCAGAAATAGATGCGCAGGCCCGCCTATGCGAAAGCTTGTTAGCGGTAAAAGCGGAACATTCTTGCGCACCTGAAGATCTTCTATCCTTTCTAGATCCTTAGAGAGCAAGCGCTGACTCCTTTGTCTTAAGCATGTCCAGAATTTTTGGTCCCATACGCCCTATGGCACCGGCCCCAAGAGTCATGACCACGTCACCCTCCTGCAGGCTTGGTACAACTACCCGAGGAAGATCCCCGCAGGACTCTACATAGTGCACTGGTCCACCACGTCTATCCCTGATGTTTCTTGCCAGACGTTTTCCGCTGACTCCTACTATGGGAGTTTCACTGGCTGGATAGATTTCCGTCAGCCATAGTTCATCAGCTTCCCCAAAGGCCGTGGTGAAATCGTCCATTAATATCTGGGTTCTGCTGTACCGGTGGGGTTCAAAAAGAACCACGAGCCGGCGTTCAGGCCAACATGCCCTGGCAGCTGAGAGGGTGGCCCGTATCTCAGTGGGGTGGTGGGCGTAATCATCTACTACTGTCACTCCCTCTGTTTCACCCAATATCTCAAATCGTCTGCTTACGCCTTCATATGACATAAGACCGGTCCGGATCTTGTGAAAGGGTATCTCAAGTTCAAGTCCCAGGGCCGTTGCAGCCAGGGAATTTCTTACATGGTGCAGCCCGGGAACCTTGAGTTGTATCTCGCCGAGTTCGGAGTTTTGCCACCAGGCATTAAAGGATACTCCCAGGCCTTCAAAGGTGATATCTCTGGCCTGCAGATCAGACTCAGGTCCTGTCCCATAAGTCATTACCCGTTTTTTTACTACCGGGAGCATTTCTCTGAGGTGGGGATCATCTCCGCAGAGTATGGCAAGACCATAGAAAGGGACTTTGTCTATAAAATCCAGAAAACACCGGATTATGGCATTCAAGTCCGGATAATAGTCCAGGTGTTCCTTGTCTATATTGGTTACTACAGCTATGCTTGGCGTAAGGCGCAAAAAGCTTCCGTCACTCTCATCGGCTTCTGCTATCAGGAACTCGCCCTGTCCCCAACAGGCATTGCTTCCCAGGCCATTCACCTTCCCTCCTATGATGACCGTTGGATCAAGGCCACCGGCGCGAAGCACAGAAGAGAGCATGGAGGTCGTGCTGGTCTTTCCATGGGCCCCGGCCACTGCTATGCCGAACTTCTTAAGCCGCATCAATTCCGCAAGCATTTCAGCCCTTGGTATGACTGGAATTTGGGCAGAATAAGCCTCCTGAACCTCAGGGTTGTTTTCTCTGACAGCAGAGGAAATCACCACCACGTCTGCGCCCTGAATATTTTCAGGGGCGTGATCCCTGTAAATTGTACCCCCCAATTCTTTGAGGGACCTGGTGATTTCAGTCTCACGCAAATCAGAACCCGTGACTCTATATCCAAGATTAAGAAGGACCTTTGCAAGGCCGCTCATGCCTATTCCGCCAATTCCTATAAAATGCATATGTTGTTTTTTATACATGGTTACGTACTGTAGAACCTTTCAATGAATTAGTTTCTGTTTCAGAATATGAAAAAGTATGTCCGGCCATCTCTATCAGTGTAGAGGCTATCTCTGCGGCTGCCGTTGGTTTTCCAAGTTTTCGAGCATTTTCTCCCATATTGATGAGCTTTTGGGGATCCTCCAGCAAAGACTGTATCTCTCCCGCCAGTTTTATAGCACCGATTTCTTCTTCCAGGAAGTATTTGGCAGCCCCGGCTTCAGTCAGTTCTCTGGCGTTGGCATCCTGATGGCTGTCAGTTGCCCAGGGATAGGGAATGAGGATCGAGGGCTTTCCCAAGGTTGTGAGCTCAGCCAGAGTACCCGCTCCGGCCCGGCAGATAACCAGGTCTGCCCAGGAATAGGATTCACCAATGTTAGAGATAAATGGGGTCACTTTGGCCGGAATGTTTGCATCCTTGTAAAATTTCTCAACATGTGACACATCCAGCTTGCCGGTTTGGTGAATAATTTCCAAATGAAAACCGGATTGCCACAAAACCTGTATGGCCGAACCGGCAAGCCGGTTCAGGCATCTGGCACCCTGACTGCCTCCCAGGACCAGAAGATTGAGTGATTTGGTGATTGAGTGATTTGGTGATTGAAATGTCCGTGTGTGTCTGTGTGGGTCTGTGGCTAATGATTTGGTGATTGAATGATTGAGTGATTGAATTATGTTTTTCCGTATGGGATTTCCAGTAAAAATTACCCTGTTTTTTGGAAAGTACTTAACAGTTTCTTTAAAGCTCACAAACACTGTCTTTGCGAACCTGGAGGCCAAACGATTTGTGAGCCCGGGGATAAGGTTCTGCTCATGGAGGGCTGCGGGTATCCGCAACATTCTCGCTGCAAGAAGTGCAGGCCCGGAGACATATCCCCCGACACCCAGTACCACATGAGGCCTGAATGATTTAAGCCACGAACACGCCCTGATCGTGGAGAAAGGAAGTCCAGCCAAAGAACGCATGGTTGCCGCAAGGCCTGAGCCCCTAAGAGGCCTTGTGTTCAGGATTCGGTAATCCCATTTACGTCCTGAGAGTGCATTTTTTTCCACCGGGCGGCCTGTGCCTATCCATAGAACATCTATACGGCCATGGGACTCCATGGCCTCAGCCACGGCCATTCCGGGAAACACGTGTCCACCTGTGCCGCCACCAGCCACGACTAATTTGGTGATTTGGTGATTTGGTGATTTGGTGATTGTTTTGTGCTTATGTATTTCTCGGCTCATAGTTAAATTCACAGTATAGGAATTTCCATTTTCTAAGTCCGCCCGGAGGGCGCTAAGTTCACAATCTGCCTGCATCTGCGATTTCAAATAAATTCCCTTCTCTCAAATCACCAAATCACTCAATCACTCAATCACCAAATCCCCCAATTCCCTGGCTGTTTCCTGAAATGCCATGCCGCGTTCTTCATAGTTCTTAAACATATCAAAGCTGGAGCAGGCCGGGGAAAGGAGTATGGCATCACCGGGCTCAGCCAGGGACGTTGCTTGCTCCACGGCTTTTCTCATAGTCTTTTTGCCGTTTTTTGTTCCACTCACCTGGATAACCGGCATTACCTTACCCAGGACTTTTTCAAACGCCTTGGCCTCTTCGCCTACAACAATCGTACCACGAATACGCACCTTTTTTGTGGCCTCGGCCAGGGAAGCATAATCTTCACCCTTGCCGCGACCGCCCACGATAAGCACTATTGGCTGATCTATAGACTCCAGTGCGCGAAGTACAGATGCAACATTGGTGGCCTTGGAGTCGTCATAATAGTCGATGCCCGCATTTTGGACCACCCACTGAAGTCTGTGATGTGCCGCTTTGAAGCTTTGGATAACAGACTGTACGGCAGCCGCACCGGCACCGGCCAGACGTGAAATAAGTATGGCACAAGCCAGGTTTTCAATATTATGTCGACCCCTTAAGGACCAGCCTTCTAAGTCATATTCCTCCCATTTATTATCAGGCCACATGACGTTAATTTTTTTCAAAGAGGTATCCAGCCCGGCCCCAGGAACTCCGGGGCGAAGCATCCCGAAATAGAGCCTTCTGGCACGTCCTCTGTCCTTCCACGTTGCCAGTTCCTTGTCGTCCGTGTTGCGAATGGCCCAATCTTCAGGCCTTTGGAAGTCATAGATTACTGCCTTGCTCTCTCCGTAGCTCTTGATGTCCTGGTAGCGATCAAGGTGGTCAGGCGCAAGATTGAGCCATGCTGTTGTCTTGAACCTTGGAGGAGTGAAGGAAAAGTACCTGGTCCTTGGGAAGTAATCCAACTGGAAACTGCTAATCTCCAGGACCGCGATAGTTTCCTCAGTATGTTCTTCAATGAGTGCGGATAATGGTGTTCCAATGTTCCCAGCCCTTACGTGGGGCACATTGGCCTTTTTCAGCATCTCATCCACAAGCATAGTAGTAGTGGTTTTTCCGTTTGTGCCGGTGATGCCGACTAGAGGTCCTTTCCAGCAGGATGCCGCAAGGGCCAGTTCTCCAACCACAGGGACATTGGACCTGCGTGCTGCCTCAAGGGCAGGAATGTCAGGTGGAACACCAGGGCTGACCACTATCAGGTCTGATGAAAGGCAGGTCTCTACCTTATGTTTTTTTGTCTCCACTCCGACGCCATTTTTGTCACACCAGTCTGCCAGGCCCTTAGGCCACTTATTCAGGGGATTCAAGTCACTGCATATGACTTGTGCCCCCTGAGAGACGATCCATCCAGCAGCTGCCCGGCCGGATACCCCCATGCCCAGTATTGTTACTTTTTTGCCCTTCAGTTCCACTCAATCACCAAATTAGCCACAGACCCACACAGACAAATACAGACATTTCAATCACCAAATCCCTCAATCACCAAATTTTTTATCTCAGCTTGAGCGTGCTGATTGCTACCAGCCCCAGCAATATAGAAATTATCCAAAATCTTACAATGACCTTTGGCTCTTTCCATCCCTTAAGCTCAAAGTGGTGATGGATGGGAGCCATACGGAAGATCCTCTTGCCTCCTGTTGTTTTGAAGTAAAAAACCTGAAGAATTACGGATAATGCCTCAACTACGAAGACTCCACCTACAATTACAAGCAGCATTTCCTGCTTTGAGAGAACGGCCACTGTTCCCAAGGCACCGCCCGCGGCAAGGGAACCTACATCTCCCATGAAGATCTCTGCAGGATAGGTGTTATACCAGAGAAAACCCAAACCGGCCCCTACCATTGCGCCACAAAACACCGCAAGCTCTCCTGCGCCGGGAACCGAAGGAATCTGGAGATATTGGGCAAGAGTCAAATGGCCGGCCAGATATGTAAACAGGGCATAGACTGATGCAGCTATTATGAAAGGGCCGGTAGCAAGTCCGTCCAGACCGTCAGTCAAATTAACCGCATTGGAGGTCCCAACGACCACAAGTAGGGCGAAAAGACCGTACATAATCCCGAGATCAGGCTGAAAGTTCTTAAAAAACGGAATACTAAGATGGGTATCCCACTTACCATGTGCGGCAATTATACACGCGGCTAAAAGTACAAAGACTGTCTGCCAGACGAGTTTCCATCTGCCGGACAGGCCTGTGCTGTTCTGTTTTCTGATCTTCAGCAGGTCGTCCGCAAGGCCTATTGTGCCGTAACCGACAAGAATCAAAATGCTTATCCACACGTAAAGATTCCTGAGGTCGGCCCACAGGAGTGTGGCGACCAGGATGGACACAATGATTAATATGCCCCCCATGCTTGGTGTCCCGGCTTTTGCATGATGATTTGCCGGCCCGTCGTCCCTGATGATTTGGCCCATCTGCATTGCACACATGCGTCTCATAAACCAAGGCCCGAGGAACAATATTATTGAGAGGGCAGTAACAGCCGCATATATTGTCCTGAAAGTGATATAGCGAAAGACATTAAATATAGGCCACATATCGTGGAGGGGATATAGCAGATGAAAGAGCATTAACCTATTCCTCTCTCAGATGCCTGATAAGGGCATCCACAGCTCTCTCAAGGCCTATGGCCCGTGATCCCTTTACCAATATGGTTGATGGAGAGGGCATGCAGTCAAGGGCGGCTGATTCTATCCAGGAAAGCAAATCCTCCGTATTAGGGAAGATGCGAATAGCCTTTTGCGAAATACCGGCCTTTTGGGCGGTTTTGGAAACAGCATCCGCGAATTGGCCTACGAAGATCAGAAAATCAACCCCTGTATCGGCTGAAAGTCGTCCAATATCCTGATGGAAGTCGTGGGCCGCATCTCCGAGTTCCAACATGTCTCCCAGGATCGCTATCTTTTTTTCGCCTTTGCTCCAAAGATCGAGAGTCTCAAGAGCCGCTCTCATAGAGCCGGGGTTTGCATTATAAGAATCGTCTATCAGCCTCCATTTAGGTCCAAGATTTTTCAGAAAAAGGCGGCCTGAAATTGGTTTTACTTCCTCCAGCCCTTGCTTGATCCGGGCCGGTGTCAGCCCTACTGCATGGCCTGTAGCTGCGGCTGCAACGGCATTTTGCACATTCGCCCTTCCTATAAGTGGAAGATCAACAGAGAGTCTGCTTCCGGCAATATCCAGATCCAGCAGAGTGCCATGCTCGCCCGGGGTCCAGGACAGGCAGGTGATTTGGTGATTTGGTGATTTGGTGATTTGGTGATTTGAAGATGGCAGGGCCTTATGTTCCATGGAATAGCCCACTATTTGACACGTTAGATCTTTGGCCCCTTCCATCACCAGGGGGTCGTCAAGGTTCACCACTGCCACACCTGCTTGGGGAAGGGCTCTCCAGAGTTCCCATTTTTCCCTGGCTACTTGCTTTATGTCCCCAAGGCCGACAAGGTGGGCAGGCTGTATGGTAGTAATAAGGCCCACTTGTGGCTTGGCAATTTCACACAGCCGGGGTATTTCTCCCGGTTGGTTCGTTCCCATTTCCAGCACTGCCCAGGAATCATCGGATTTGGCCGAAAGCAGGCTGAGCGGGAGTCCGATAAGGTTGTTAAAATTCCCAGGGGTTTTAGCCGTTTTCCATTTCTTTCCCATGATCGAGAAAATCAGTTCTTTTGTAGTGGTCTTGCCGCAACTGCCCGTAATGCCGACCACCTTGATTCCAAGGTATTTCTTATACCATGCTGCGAAATCTCCCAGGGCCTTCAAGGAATCCTGGACTTTCAACAAAACTGGACGCCGGCGAAGGTCGAAATTCGTATGTCGAAATTCAAAGGTCGAACTGACTACTGCGCCGATGGCCCCTTTTTTTATAGCGTCAAGGACAAAATCATGACCATTGAAACGGTCCCCTGAAAGTGCCCAGAATATATTTCCTCTTCTTACTGATCTGGAATCTGTTGATATGCCATGGATTGCTGTATCCGGGTCACCCGAAAGGACCCTGGCTCCAACAGCCCTTGCCACCTGAGAAACCTTTAATCGAAACCCCCGATCCTCAAGACTCTCTAACTGCGACCCTTGTCTTTTATTCCTTGAACCTTGAACCTTGAACCCTGAACCTTGAACCTTGCGTTCTGCCCCAAAGGCCTCTTTCAATATTTTCCTGTCATCAAAGGCAAGTCGTTCGTTGCCGATTATCTGGTAGGTTTCGTGGCCTTTCCCGGCCACGAGCAGACAGGCACCAGGCCGCGCTTTTTCTGCTGCCCATAAAATAGCGTCTTTTCTGTCTGGAATTACCTTCACTTCAGCTTTGGTTGCAGGGTGATGGGGAGGAAGGTCTCTGAGGCCGTTCAACATCTGATCGAGTATGGCAAGAGGATCTTCAGTGCGTGGATTGTCCGAGGTCAGCACAACAATATCTGCCAGTGAAGCAGCTGCCTGCGCCATGAGAGGACGTTTGCCCCTGTCTCTGTCTCCTCCACAGCCGATTACGCAAATCAGAGGCTTGGGCCCTAATCCGATAAGGCAGTTCAGGACACTTTCAAGGGCGTCAGGAGTGTGGGCGTAGTCTACAAGGGCGGTCACTCCCTGGGGGGTATGCACAGGATCGAGTCTTCCCGGAATACGCGTTATTGATTCTATGCCGGTCTGAATATGGTTGTGATCTATCCCAAGGGTGATTGAAGCCGCTACTGCTGCCAAGATATTGTATAGATTGTGCGAACCTATAAGATTGGATTTTATGGAAACAGGCCCTTTGGGCGTGGCAAGTTTACCTGTTATTCCATCAATATTGATTGAGTGGAACTCAGGTCTTACCTCGGCCTCAGGACTGAGACCATAACTGATCTTTTTCCTTTGTAGTATCTCCCATAGGCGCCTTCCATACAAATCATCAATGTTGATAATTGCCGTATCAGAGGGATATTCCAAAAACAATTTTACCTTGGCCTGGAAATATTGTTCCATGTCTTGATGGTAATCCAGGTGATCGCGGCCCAGATTGGTAAAAACAGACGCAGCGAAACTGCACCCTGAGATCCTCTGCTGGTCAAGGGCGTGGGAAGATACCTCTAAGGCCACTGCCTTTGCCCCTTGCTCCGACATGTTGGTCAGAATCTCTTGCAGTTTTATGGCATCGGGGGTAGTGAGTTCAGAAGGCACCTCCATGCCACAATGTCTCTGGTTTACAGTCCCGATTACACCAGGATTCAGCCCGGCTTTGCTGAAAATGCCTTCCAGGAGGTATGTGATCGTAGTCTTACCATTAGTACCGGTGATGGCTATAAGGGCCATTTTTTCACTGGGATTTCCATAAAAGGCACTTGCCAGAAGACCGGTTGAAAGCCTGGGGTCGTCCACTCCTATAACAGGAAGTGCTCCAGGAACGGTCTTGACGTAACGATGGACATCTTGGTTTGGCATTAGCAGGGCAGAGGCTCCTTTCTCCACGGCATCATTGATAAATTGTCTTCCATCAAGTTCCGTGCCGGGAATTGCCACAAATATGTATCCCCGCTTTACCTGTCTGGAGTCTGCGGACATGCCCCTGATTTTTACGTCACCCAGCTCGGGTGATATAGAAACAGCAGGTCTCAGCACTTCTAACATATCCCGCAATGTCCTTTCGTGCCGTGTATTACCAAACATCATTTACAGGTTATACTGCAGACATTCACACCCTTAAGAGGTATTCCTGATCTTGGTTTCTGTGCGATCACAGTCCCTACACCTTTGAGTTTGGTGGAAATGCCTATGGATTGCAGAATATCCAAGGCCTGTCTTACGGATTTTCCCTTAAGATTTGGCATCCTGGAGAGTTCTTTTTTGGTCTCTTGGCTTTTCACCGTTCGCCATTTGTCTTTCAAGGGTATCTGTGCCGCCTGTTTTGCTACTTTTAGTGCTCGCCCTAAAGTGCCCCGGCGTTCACGAGGATCAATTTTTACGCCGTCGAGCAAAACAATATAACTTACTTTGGGTGATTTGTCGGGCCAGAATCCCAGGGCAGTAACCTGGGCTGGAAATTGAGTAGATATTTGCTCAGACTGTTCATTCCACCTGATGCTCGCAAGAGAAGGCCCTCCTTTGACCGCGAGGTTTTTCCGCAATTTAAGTATAAGCTCTTCTGTTAACCATGGGATTTTGGCCTGCCTTTGGTCCTTCACAGAAGACTCGGATGTCAGGAATTCATTAGGGCTTTGTAGAGCCACGTGTGGTGTCACCAATACATTTTCATTTATCAGGACGGAGAAGGCCCTGAGAATCTGGATCGGACTGGCTGTAATACCCCGGCGTAAGAAGCAATTCTGTGACCTTGGCAGGGCTGAAGACAGGCTGCCTTGGCCTTCACCCGGAAGGTCAATACCTGTAGACTGACCAAACCCCAGACCCAAGAAATCCCTTGACAGGTCGTCATAAGAGACAAAATCTTTCAGCTCCTGTTCAGCCCAGGGACTCCACAGGACCAGACCTTTACCCAAAGTCTCCCATTTCCACTTGTGGGCCATTTTGTCCAAAGGTTGGATTTCTGATTTTGGAAGCTCACTTTGTTCAAACATCCAGTTTAAGAGAGGCGCGAGGACCATCAGGTCAACATTATCTTGCAGAGAGTAATTTGTAATATTCGTCGCAGGTAGTTCCCAAAAACGTTCCGGGTCCCAGGAAGGCTTGCTGGCAAGGGCAAGGATCTCACCGTTTTCAACACTCATTATAACAAAACAGCCTTTATCGGCCTTAAGTCTTTTCATCTGCCTGCCAAGCTCTTTTTCCGCTGATGCCTGAATGTTTTTTTCAAGGGTAAGCGTAAGCTCCTGTCCACCTGCGTGAATTTGTGACACATTAGTATGGCTTAAAAGGCTATCATATGTATATTCAATTCCCTCAAGGCCCCTGCCGCCTTGATCGACAAACCCCAAAACCGGAGAAGCCAGTGAACCGCAAGGATATACCCTTTTATATTTTTCCAGTATTTCTATTCCGTTAAGCCGCATGTCTTTCAGCTTCAGGCCTTGTTCTACGGAAATGCCGTCTTTTAGACAGATAACGCCGTGTTCCTCCGACAGCAGTTTTGTCACAGCATGAGGATCAAGACCAAGAATTTCTGATACTTGTGGTGCCCAATCATCAACTTGCGGCAACTTGGAAGGCCTTGCCAGGGCAGAGATTGTCTTTTGGCTTACGGCGAATATCGCTCCTGTTCTGTCAAGAACTATGCCCCTGTACAGGGGGCTTTGCTGGGAATAGTAGTCACGGCTTTGTTGTTGAGAAAGCCTGGACGAATCAATATCATCTTCGCCATTAATACTGTTGTTCTGCCAAAAGCAACCAACAAATGATGTGGCAATGATCACAAGACCTGCCAGGGCAAAAAGGAACAAAATTCTCTTATCTTTATAAGGAAAACGCATTCTGATCTCTATCAGTTAAGTTGAGCTATTAGCCTTTAGCTGTTAGCTATTAGTTTAATGATTACAGGATGTTTTACTATTACAAACTTTTACCCTGTTGAATGCAGCTTCGCTGCCCCCTTTGGGGATTCAACAGGGTGAACCCGTTGGGGGTTATTTCTAATTAACGTAATGCCTTGATTTTTCAAAGCTAAACGCTAATGGCTAACAGCTAATCGCTTAATTTAGGTATCAGTTAAGGGATATTGTCTGCCTGTCAGTGGGTGGGTGAAGTCCCATTTTTTTTCCCAATTTTTCCATACGGCTGCGTGCTTTGAGCTGGTCCATTTGAGTGCTGAAATCCTGATATTGAGCACTGAGACGGCCTTCCTCTATCTGAAGAAACTCTATGTCCTTTGCTATTTTCCGGGTCTCGTGAGTGGTCCAGAACCCCAGGATTAATAAGGCGACCAGAGCAAATATAAGCGCAATTGTCTTTTGACGAGTTATATTGAGTACTTTTGAGAACGAAAAGCTGCTGCCGGTGTTGTTTTTCTGTGCCATCGGAACATATGAACGTCTCTGAGGTATTCTAATTGTTGCTGATCGAGGACTCATTTTTCCCCCTCCTAAAGCAGGTCCCGGCAAGATACTCAAGGGCGGTTATGTGATTCCGCTGAAAAAGCCCAATCAGCGGCGCACAATTAAATTTTGAATTTTGAATGCTGAATTTTGAATTAAGGTATATGTCTTTATAAATCTTTTTCCACAATTCAACATTCAACATTTAGCATTCAACATTGTCTATAAAGCGTCGGGCTCTATACATTGAGCAATTCTCAACTTGGCACTTCTGGCCCTGGGATTACTGTGCATTTCTTCAGGGCCTGGTACCAGGGGTTTTTTAGTTAAGGGTTTCAATCTGTTATCTTCTCTGAAAGCGATTTTTACCAGACGATCCTCCAGGGAATGAAAAGAGATAATACACAGTCGTCCTTCCGGTTTCAGACAAGACGGGAGTGAGCCAAGGGCCTCTTTAAGGTTGTCGAGCTCTCGGTTCACTGCGATCCGGAGCGCCTGGAAGGTCCGTGTGGCAGGATGAATTCGGCGTGGATGGTATTTCCTGGGAATGGAATGAGCAACCACTTCCGCCAATTCCGCTGAGGTCAGAATCGGAGCTGTCTTCCGCCTGTCATATATGCGTTTGGCGATTCTCTTGGCCCATCTCTCTTCCCCGTATGTCTGGATAAGCTCGGTCAATCTTTTAACCGGAAGCTTGTTGACCATGTCAGCAGCAGTCACTGCACCAGAGGCAGAAGAATCCATGCGCATGTCAAGAGGTTCGTCCCTGGAAAAGCTGAAGCCCCTCCTGCTATTCTCCAGATGGAAGCTTGAAATTCCGAGATCCATGAGTATCCCATCAACTTGCCCTATTCTATTGAATAAAAGGACATCATGGAGATGGATAAAGTTGCTGTGAATGAATTGAACCCTGTCACCAAATGGACTCAGCCTGGATTCGGCCTGTTCCAGGGCCTCTGTGTCACAGTCAAGGCCAAGGACCATTTTGATTTCAGGGCACCTTGACAGCATGGCCTCTGTATGGCCTCCCATGCCCAGTGTTGCATCAACATAGACCCCGCCGGGCCTCAACGACAGACCATCCAGCACTTCGGTGACCATTACAGGGCAATGCACTGTCTCCTTTTTAGCCGCTAATTCCGAATTTAGCGGTGATATCGCTGCTGTACTGGTCAAAGTTATCCCTCGTTTTTTGCAATTCTTTGTTCAAGTTATCATTGTTTGATATTTCGAAATAAGTGAGCATACCCGAGAGCACCACATCCCTGGTCAGTCCTGCCTCTTCACGGAGCTTCAGAGGTATCAATATTCTCCCCTGGCCATCCAGAGGACACTCCGCTGCTGCTCCCAACAAATATCTTTTAAAGGCTACGACTTCAGGAGGTCCAAATTGGAACCGGCTGAAATGTTCTTCTATCTTTCGCCATTCCTCAAAAGGATAAGCTGCGAGGCAAGAGGGCAGGTTGGTGACTATCAACCGGCCATCGTATTTTGCCTGCAAGAACTCTCTAAAACGGGCTGGAATGCTAAGACGGCCCTTGGCATCCAAGACATGGGCCGACCGTCCTCTGAACATTGCTTTTACCCCTTTGTACTACTTTATCCCACTATATACATATATATTTTAATAACGGGTTGCCTGTCAAGAGAATTAAGAGATAATTTAACCATAAAATATCAGTATGTTATATAATAGAAACTGTGCTTTCCTTTATTTTTCTATAATTTGCTTTTAAAAGTGATGATTCTTGAAAATTGAGACAAAAATACATAAATTAACTCTAATATTTATATCGGGGAAAAGTGTCATCTACTTGAAAATTTTAAAAAAATTTTTGATTATTATCTGGCGATTAAAAGGGAAAGGGGGTGGTGGTTCAAAGTGGGGATAAAAAAGATATGAGGTAAATAGGGCATCCTTCATATAAGCATAAAAGTAGTTTACACTTTTTATTTTTTTGAACCGCAGAATATCGAACAAGAAATATCGAATGTCGAAATAATACCTTCGAAATTCTGCGGTTCCTTGTTCTGCGGTTCGATATTCAAAATGGATGATTAAAGAACCAACCTCGAAAAGTGTAAACTAAGAAATGAAGAATGCCGTAAATAGTGCTCAAATTTGGAAAAATAGGAGATATATGGGTGGATGGTCTAGTTCCGGCTTTCACCCGCAGGGAGGTCTTGCGGGCCTGGCTTTGTATCATCTTGTGTATGTTTTTCCGGCTTGGTCTCAGTGGTTTGTGTTGAATCAGTGGGGGGTTTTTTCTTGGGCCGGTGTTTACGCCGGCGTTGGTATTGATTTACGGCCCTATTGTGTTCAGCCAAAGTCCGGGAAAAACAATGTGTCCCGTTATTTTTTGAAACAAAAAATAAATAATCCTTTTTTGATGGATAGAGAGTCGCCCTGATGGATTCCTTGCCCGGGTTTGAAATCGGCCCCTTGGGAAGACCTCTGCTTACATAAGTGTTATAGGGAGTCTTTTTTCTTAGATCTTTCCACCTAAGACGGCGTTTTTTTACCTTGGTTTCCACAAGTATTCCGTAATGGACGGTTGGATCTGCCTGGAGCGGCATGTCTTTTTTCAGGCGATTCCAGAATACACAAGCAATTAGAGGCCTCTCTCTTGACCGCATGGCCTCTTTTTCCACTATGGAAGCAATGGTCACTATATCGTGGATTTCAATATCCAGTTTTTCCGTTCCGCGGCTGAATTCTTCTGAATCCCATACTTCCCAGAAATGATTAACAAAGGTGCGGAGCATCTCACGTGCAGTGGCGTCCTTGGTCAATTGATAGGTGTCAGGGTAAACATAGCCCTCAGCGCTATCAGCCTTTATACCCAAAGTTCTTAAGATGTTTTTGTCTCTTGCCACATTGAGAAATGAATCGTCTGATATCAATTTCGCATTTGCAAGAAGGTCATCTATTTGAAACAGGTTATAGCCCTCGGGAATGGTAACTATATATTGGCGGATTTTTCCCTGGACCAGGTAATCCAGGATCTCTATAGGCGTTTGGGTTTGAGAGAATTCATATTCTCCTGCCTGGATTCTGGTTGTTGCATCTTCCAGCCAGGCCAGAATATAAAACGCCCTCTTGGATTTGATTAGGCCTTCTGTTTCAAGTTGTTGTGCTGCTGAGGAAAAGGTGCTCCCTGTGGGAATTAATACGATCTTATTTTTGCCTGTTTCCGAAACAGGCAACGTACATTCTTGCCAGATCTGATAACCGGACAGAAAAACTAAATAGAGTAAAACAGGAAACCAAAATTCACGTATTATGCGCATATTCTTTAGATTGGGGTTTTTCGTAAAATGATCGGTTCCAGGTTCAGGGTTCAGGGTTCAAAGGTTATAATCTGTTGATATCCTTAACTTTATAATATAATGCTTAAATTAATCTCTTTCACCCAATGGGTGAAAAATAACATTCGCCCATAATGACGCTTTATCCTTTTGTTAACAGCCAGTCAGGGCTTTTCAGCCGGGAACCGTGAACGTTGAACCGCTTAACCCAGGTTCTAATATATTTTGGGCTGATTGCCCCTTCCCGTATGATTTCAGGAGGATCAGTGCATACATCTATGATCGTGGATGGTGCCCCACCGGATGTGGGTCCCCCGTCCAGTATATAGTCAGAGGGACAAGATCGTAACTGATCTGCAACTTCCTCGGCTTTACGGGTGGCAGGGTGTTCAGAGAGGTTTGCACTGGTTGCGGTCATAGGATTCCCCAAAGTTTGTACCAGGGAATGTGCCCATGGATGGCTTGAGATTCTTACGCCCACCTTGGCTGTATCTGCACAAAGTGGCCATGGCAACCCGGGTTTAGCCGGCAAAAGCAGGGTCAAGGGACCTGGCCAGAAGCGCTCCATCAAGGTAACTGCTGCCGGCGGAACCCGGCTGACCAGATGGATAAGATCCGAAATATCTGAAATGAGGATCAAAAGTGGTTTATGCCTTGGCCTTTTTTTGATTACATAGATTCGTTCAAGGGCATCGATGTGTTTTATTGAGGCCCCAAGCCCATAGCTCGTCTCTGTAGGAAAGGCTACCACTCCACCTTTCCGCACTATATCTGCAGCTCGTTGGATTAATATGCGGTCAGGTGGTGGGACCATATCATAACTAAAAAATTAAAAAATAAATCCTTCTATCTTTTTTGCCTGGGCCTCTCTGTATTCCTTCAACTTCCCTGCAAGGTCCTGGTCTTCCAATGCCAGGATCTGTAGTGCCAACAAGGCGGCATTTTTTGCCCCGGCTTCTCCTATTGCCATGGTTGCAACCGGGACACCAGGGGGCATCTGGGCAGTGGAAAGCAAGGCATCAAGTCCATTCAAGGCCGAACTATCCACAGGCACCCCTATTACAGGGAGGATCGTATTTGCTGCCAGACTGCCGGCCAGGTGTGCGGCCATTCCGGCGCCGGCAATCAAGACCTTTATTCCTCTGGTTTCTGCCTCCCTGGCATATAATGCAGTAAGTTCCGGTGAGCGATGGGCTGAAGCAACCCTCAGCTCACATGCAATATCAAATTCATTAAGAATATCCCGGGCCGCTTCCATAACCCCCTTGTCACTGAGGCTTCCCATGACAATACCTACCTTGGCAGAGCTGCCGGGATGCGGGGAAACCGGCGTACTGGTCGCACTGGACGTGTATCTGAGGGCCTTTTGACCAATATCCCTTCTATAGTGCATGCCTTCCCAGGAAATTTGTCCGACTGCTTCATATGCAAGGTCTATTGCCTCTGAAACGGTATTCCCAAGTGCCGTAACCCCAAGGACTCTTCCGCCGGCTGTGATGAATCGGTCTCCATCCTTGGCAGTCCCTGCGTGAAAAACCATTACGTCCTGCATCTCAGCCACTTTTTCCAGGCCATGGATGACCTTGCCTGTCTCATAACTTCCAGGATAGCCTCCGGAGGCCAGGACAACGCAGACAGCAGCCCTTGGATCCCACTCAAGTTTGACTTCATTCAGCCTGCCTTCAAGTGCCGCCTCAAATACTTCCATCAGGTCAGTGCGGAGTCGCATCAGGATCGGCTGAGCCTCAGGATCACCGAACCGGCAGTTAAATTCCAAGACCTCAAACATACCGTCTTTAATTATAAGGCCACCATAAAGCACTCCTTGATAGGGCCTTTTTGCCCTTGCCATGGCTTCCACTGTGGGCCTCATAACCGTGTCCATGATATCGTCAAACAGAATACTGCTTACCACCGGGGCTGGGGAGTAAGCACCCATACCGCCGGTATTAGGTCCCCGATCATTATCAAATACGGGCTTATGGTCCTGGGAAGTGGCAAGAGGAAGGACAGTTGTTCCATCGGTTATAGCCATGAAGGAGGCTTCTTCCCCGGTGAGAAATTCCTCTACTATCAAACGATTGCCCGCTTCGCCAAAGGCCTTTTTGCGAAGGATGAGATCTATTGCCTCCTCCGCCTCAGCGAGGGAATGGGCGAGCAACACCCCTTTGCCGGCTGCCAGCCCGTCTGCCTTTATTGCAATGGGCACTCCAACTACGTTCTTGATATAATCAAAGGCGGCATCCGGCTCGGTAAAGACCTTGTAGGCCCCTGTTCGTATACCTGCCTCAGTGAGCAAGTCTTTTGAAAATACCTTACTTGCCTCGATTTCAGCAGCCGCTTTAGTGGGTCCGAATACTACAAGTCCCTGTTCGTTAAATTTGTCTACCAGACCTTCAGCCAGAGGGGCTTCCGGGCCTACTAACGTTATATCGATACCCTCCTTTTTGACAAATGATACAATGCCGTTAATGTCAGAGACCTTTAAAGGCACACAGACGGCATGTTGACTTATGCCGGCATTCCCGGGCGCACAGAATACTCTGGAAATTTTGGAACTGGATGACAGCTTCCAGCAAAGAACGTGTTCGCGTCCTCCGGAACCTACGACCAAGATTTTCTTCTTATCCATAATCTCCTTCCCCCCTATGCTTATTCTCAGAACGTAACCGTTCACGGGATTACAACGCCCATTTTACCGCAACCCACCGAGCTGTAAGCGTTTACAGGGTGCTGCAGATGCGAGGCGTACGGGTACGCAGACGTACTTCCTGTACTTCAAGTGCCCGACAACAAAGCAGATGCGGTGCCATGTGAACGCTTACCTCAGAACAAGGCAGGCTCAACCTACCATCTGAAGTAAAGGTGTCAACGCCTGTTCTGATGATCCTTAGATGCCTGAATTTCGAGACAGTCACAATCTATGTGGTATAATGTTTGAATAAGCACCGGATGGACTAATGAACATCTTTCAAAGCACTGATAGTAAACATTAAGGGAAAAGGCAAAAGGGAAATGTACGAAGAATTGAAAAAGGCGCTGAATGATATAGCTACAGAAAATGGTCTCATGGAAAGTGAAGTAAATATCACGGCGAAAATCCTGACACCTGAAGAAGCCATAGGCAATACAGAAAGGAAGGATTTCCCGCTGCTTCAAGGCAAGGAGTCTTTAATCCAGGCGGATTTCAAAAATGCCTTGGGGCAGGCCTTTACTGACATCCCAAAAACTTTCAGGGGCAAACTTAAGGAAATACTTAAATTAAGATTAACGGATAACGGCGAGAGAGCGCTCTTCGTCGCTACGCTGAATGCACTGATGCGATATGTGGGTATCGCTAACGGCACTATTCACTGCAAAGACAAGGAGCCGGAATTGTGTGCCAAGGAAATAGTCAGAGTAATCATCGATAAATACAGCTCTGATGTCAGGATCGGAATTGTTGGATTCCAGCCGGCCATAATAGATAATTTTTCCAGGAGGTTATCTGCGGAAAATCTGAACGTAACAGACCTTGATATAGATAATATTAACAAAATAAAATATGGGGTGTCTATCTGGGATGGCAGAAAAATGACAGAAGAACTCTTTAAGACCTGCGACGTCGTCCTGGCGACAGGCTCAACAATAGTAAATGATTCCCTGTCTCAGTTGATTTCTCTTTCAAACAAATATCAAAAATCACTTTATCTCTATGGTACAACAATCGCCGGAGCCGGCAGGCTTTTGAATTTGAAAAGACTATGCTTTCAATCTTCTTAAGCAGACATGCATTGTAGTGATCATACTGACCATCCAGGCCCAAATCGAATCAGGTACCTCATTTTTAATATGGGGTTTATTTATCTTTTTTATCATGAATTAATAGTATCTTCTTCTTTTCCGACATATTGCTCCCCTTTGTCTTGATTGTTTCCTGGTTGCAGATTAATAATAAACTTTGTGCCTTTATTTACCTCACTCTCTACATCAATAGATCCCTTGTGCCGATCTATAATTAAATGTGCCAAGCTAAGACCAAGACCCGTTCCTTTTCCTATTTCTTTTGTAGTGAAAAAAGGCTCAAATATGTTCGGTAAAATATCCTTTGGAATGCCTTCACCTGTATCCTCAATTTCAACCACAGCAATCTTATCACCTATCTCAAAATAATCATCCTCTCTCTTGCCGGCTTTATTGTTTAGCTTTGATGCTAACTTATAAAAAATATTTATCTTAATCTCGCCTTCCTCTTGCATGGCATCTACTGCATTGTTCAAAAGATTAATAATTACTTGCTGAAATATGTTCTTGTTAGCTTTACATTTTACTGGTTCTTTTGGATAATTCCGGTTTATCTTTATATTTTTCAAATTCCCACTACGCTCAACTAAGTTTATTGAGTCATCTAATAATTCGCAAATATCTACAGATTCGAATTTAAGTTCGGCCTTTCTTGAAAACTGTAGAAGATCAACAATAACTTTGTTTGCTCTACTTACAGCCTGTTTTATGATTTTAATAGATCCTGCACATTGGTCATCTTTTTCTGACAAAGTGTTACCAAGGTACTCTACACCCATCAAAATAATACCCAGGGGATTTCTAATTTGATGAGCAATTCCAGATGTTAAACGTCCTATAGCTGCCATTTTTTCATTTTGTATTAACTGATCTTGGGTTTCTTTGAGTTCATTATAGGCCCTTTTTAAGTCCTCTTCCGCTTTCTTGCGCTCAGTAATATTCTTTGATATTACAGAAACAGCTATTACATTCTTAGTATCAGGGTCTTTAATTGGACCGAGCGTTTTTATAAGCCATTTATCATATTTCTTGCTGTAAGCTTCGTACTCTGTGGTTGTACCAGTTGCAAAAACTCTATTTACATTCTCAGCAAATTTTTTTGTTTCTTCTGCCGTATGGAATGCGTCAAATGTCTTTCCCAGAACTTGGCTCCTCAATAGGCCGAATTGAGACAACAACATATTGTTTATAAAAAGATATTTGCACTCTTTATCTACTATGTATATTAAATCACTTGTAGACTCCACGAGAGAACGATATTTTTCCTCGGATTTTCGTACTTTCATTTCTTCTTTGACTTTTCCCTCACTGATAAGTGCGATAACGCAAGCTAATACTACAAAAATCCCTGCCCTCTCAATGGTTCCTACTATAAGAGTTCCAAGAGCAGAATATGTTAAATATATATGGAAAATGCCTAAAAATATGGCCAGCGGAATGACTTTTGTTCTATACCATATAGCTGCCAGTATAATTGGGATATAGAATATGTTGGTATATAGAATCTGTAAGCTGAAATAATTCAGGAGAGTGTTAAACTCTTGAGGTGAGTAAACACCCGCATAATCGATTTTTACAAAATTAACAAAATTAAAGTAATAACCTCCTGCGACACATAAAAATATCGTAAAAAGTAATATACTACTCCTGCACCCTCCTGATTTCTTAAATCCGTCCATCATGAATACTTTAGGGGAGCGAAGTCCCTGTTGAGCACTCAAATTCATTGTGCTTGTGTCCTTTTTGTGGATTGGTTTATCATGGATGCTGCAAAGTCACTGTGGTGAATGTCAAGCCCACAATTCATTTTCCTCATTCATCCAGCGATACTCAATCGAAGAACTTCTTTCTCTTATCGACAGGTCCTTTTAAATAGTTGAGAAACAAAAACACCCGAGGAGAATATTTTTTCAATACAGTTAACTTAAGCCGCGGCTATAGGGTGGTTTTGGAACAACGAATGTCGAATATCGAACAAGGAACCGTAGAATGTCAAAGGAAGGTAAAAAAGGCGACCGATTCAAAGGCAGATGTCGTATAGTAATGGAATTTCAGTAACTCATTAATGACGACGAAGTAAAGGGCTTAGCCCCCATATCCTGAGACCCTTATCTTTGAGCCCAATAACCAGCAATGTGAGCAGTTCAATAAAAAGGGGCTCAGGAGGCGATCTCAAAGGATCATTTTTCACGAGAATTATGTCACCAGGACCCACATGTGACAAAATGCGCTCAACTGAAGCATTCAAAAGGACTCCCTCACGCCACCTGAGCTTAATGGATGGATTGACCACGAAAAGACCCAGCTCTCTTGCCGTCTTTACCAGTCGAAGGTCCTTCCATCCATGAGGCGGCATAAGAAAGCAGGCGTCCCTTCCCTGGATGTCGCCTGCCAGTGTCAGGCAAGGCTTGAGCATGTGCCTTAATTCTATTTTGTTTTGTAAAATAAGCGAGCTGTAAGTCTCTCCATGAATCCCTATCTCAAAGGACTGCAGGGAGCGCATGGCCCTGGGGTTACTCCTGGCTCTCTTCCCTTCTATGAAAAATATGGCTGGAATCTCAAGCTCATGCAGTCGTTTGCAAATGGGCTCTGTTAACGGGTTTGGACTTTGGTCGAACACAAGACTTATTGCAGGTACATTTCTGGAACCATGGGTTAGTACCCTGCCCCATAAGGTGGCCCTGGGGCAAAAGATCTCATATGCCCCTGCTGCCAGAGCACCTGCCCCTCCTGCGAGAATAAAACTCTTTAATGCACTCTTGGAAAAAATCCCAGTCGATTTCAGCACTGTCTTAACCTCACTTGTGACGTTCTAAAACAAACCATGCAAGGCCATGGAGCAAGTCCTTTGTCTCTAATGGAGCAAAAGTCTCTAAACCTTCACAAGCCATACCAACCAAGGCTTTTGCCCGATTTCGCGTATAATCCAACCCCCCGGTATTGACCAGCAAATCCTTCACCCACACAAGTTCTTTCTCGGAGGGATTGCCACCCCTGAGCACCTGTAATAACCTCTCTTTTTCTTTGGAAGATGCCTTCTCAATGGCCACAACAAGGGGCAGTGTAATTTTCCCCTCTGCAAGGTCTGTCCCAATGGCCTTTCCCAACTCACCGGCATCTGCAGTATAATCAAGGATGTCGTCAATCATCTGAAATGCCTGGCCCAAATAGAGGCCGTAGTCGCTGAGGGCCTGCACCTCGGACTTTCCGGCACCGGCAAGAAGTGCCCCGATTTTACATGATGATGAAATCAGCGAGGCAGTCTTTCTGTTAATGATTTCTAAATAGGTCTCCTCGTCAAAACTCGGGGTCTTTGCCTGTAAAAGCTGTATAATCTCACCCTCGGACATCAAGGCAACTGTCTCTGCAATGGCTTCTGCTATGCGGGTATCCCCGAACCGGCTGGCAAGCTCAATGGCCCTGGCATAAAGAAAATCCCCAACCAGGACAGTGGCCTTATTCCCCCAGATTTTATAGGCAGGGGACTTGCCGCGACGCATCACGCCTCCATCTACTACGTCATCGTGGAGAAGACTGGCAGCATGGAGGTACTCCGGGACTGCTGAAAGATCGAACACGGCATCATCGTCTCTTCCGCATAATCTTGCCGCGCATACGGTAAGTAATGGTCTTAGACGTTTTCCTCCTGCAAAAATGATGTACTGGCTTACTTCGTTTACAAAGGGTATATGAGAGGCAAAATGCCTGTTCAACACCTGCTCAATTTTTTCAAAATCCGGTTTGAAGGAGTCCAAAATGCCATTGATCTTAGATCTGTGGTCAAATACCTTCTCATGAGATGCTTCCACCTATAAAAAACCCCCTTTCCTAATCTTGAATAAGGAAATAACATAGAAAATAATAAAGGGCTATGCTCACGTAATGGCACAAAACCAGAACATAAAAGATAAAACAAAAAATATCACCCCTATGTTGCAACAATACAGGGGCATTAAGTCCCAGTATCCTGACGCAATTTTATTTTTTCGCATGGGAGATTTTTACGAAATGTTCCTGGATGATGCCAAGATAGCCTCCCGCATTCTGGAAATCACACTTACATCCAGGAACAAACACAAAGAGGAAAAAATTCCAATGTGTGGTGTCCCGGTACATGCGGCTGAGAACTATCTGACCAGGCTCGTGCAGTCCGGGCACCGGGTGGCAATATGTGAGCAGGTGGAAGACCCCAAAAAGGCCAAAGGCTTAGTCAAAAGAGAAGTGATCCGGGTGATGACTCCCGGACTTATCACCACGGAAGGGAGCATAGGAGCCAAAACCAACAACTTCCTGATTTCTATAAATCCCGGAAGCACCAAAGACCCGTGGGGACTTTCCTGTCTTGACATCTCAACAGGAGAATTCAGGGTAACCGAACTTACAAGGGAAGAAGAAGCCCTTACAGAACTCTTCCGTCTGGAGCCTGCGGAAGTCCTCTTGCCGGAGAGCCGGCAGGAAGGACAACTTGTTGTCCGGGTAAAACAGGCCATCCCGGGGACCTTTCTGAGCTTCAGGCCGGACGTATGGTGGCAGTATGACAGGGCTAAAACAGACCTTCAGGAGCATTTCAGTATCCTTTCCCTGGATGGTTTCGGGCTGGCAGGGCTTAGTTCCGGCATCGGGGCGGCAGGGGCGCTTCTATCGTATGCTTCTGAGACCCAAAAGGGCGAGGCATCTCATATAAACCATCTAAAACCTTATCGCCTGAGCGATCACCTCATCATAGATGAGGCCACAAAACGAAACCTGGAGCTACTTTCAAATTCTTTGGACCGTGGCCGCCAAGGTACTCTGCTGGACGTTCTGGACCTTACTGTAACTCCCATGGGAGGGCGTCTTCTCAAGAAATGGATTCTGTATCCCTCAAGAGATATTGCTGAAATACAAGGCAGGCTGTCTGCCGTGGAAATACTCAAAAAAAATCCTTCGGTTCGAGAAAATTTAAGAAAGGAGATGCGCCGGGTTTATGACATTGAGCGACTTGTGGCCAGGACAGTCCTCGGCACTGCAAATGGGAGAGACCTCCTGGCCCTCAAGCAATCTATTACTCGAATACCGGGGATAAAAAACTCTCTTGAGCATCTCTTGCAAAATCCCTCTTTTAAAAAAGACAAAAAAGGGGATTTGACTGAAATTCACATGGCTCTGGATCCCTTGCAGGACATAGCAGATATCATAAACCGTTCCATAAGAGATGACTGCCCTGTACTTCTCAGAGAGGGCAGGCTCATCAAGGAAGGATTCAACAAAGAACTTGATGAACTTATTCATATCCAGAGAGATGGCAGGTCTTTTATCGCCGGGTTGGAAGCCAAAGAACGGGAGAGGACCAGCATCTCATCTCTCAAGGTTGGATTTAACAAGGTCTTTGGTTATTACCTTGAGATTTCAAAGGCCCGGGCCGACACTGTCCCTGATGATTACATCAGGAAGCAGACCCTTGTGGCGGCAGAACGCTATATTACTCCGGAACTAAAGGAGATAGAATCAAAGATCCTCACTGCCCAGGACCAGAGGCTGGCCATTGAATTCGAGCTGTTCCTGGAGATCCGGCTTCAAGTAGCTGAGGCAGGAACTCGCCTACAGAAGACTGCTGCTGCACTGGCAAGGACAGACTGCCTGTCTTCCCTTGCAGAGGCAGCTGAACGCTATAACTACGTGAGACCAAAGCTGGATCACGACAGGAGAATACTTATACGCCAAGGCAGACATCCAGTTATAGAATATACCCTGAAGGAAGGTTTTGTTCCAAACGACGTAGAGCTGAACCACCGCAATTCTCAGCTCCTGATTATAACCGGGCCGAACATGGCTGGTAAATCCACAGTCCTCAGGCAGACCGCCCTTATCGTCCTTATGGCTCAGATGGGCAGCTTTGTCCCGGCAGAGGAGGCACAGATAGGTGTAGTGGACCGGATATTCACACGTGTAGGTGCCACAGACTACTTGACCCGTGGCCAGAGTACGTTCATGGTAGAAATGAATGAGACAGCAAATATCCTGCATAACGCCACGAGCCAAAGCCTTGTAATCCTGGACGAGATAGGCCGGGGGACAAGCACCTACGATGGCCTTGCCATCGCATGGGCAGTGGCGGAAAATTTATTGTACAAAGACAAAAAAGGAGTAAAAACTCTCTTTGCCACTCATTATCATGAGCTGACAGACCTGGCAAAAAAGCACAACAGGGTGCGCAACATGCATATAGCTGTTAAAGAGTGGGAGGATCAGATAGTCTTTTTGCGACGGCTGGTAGATGGGTCCACCAGTCGCAGTTACGGAATCCAGGTTGCCGCCCTGGCCGGTGTGCCTGAGTCAGTAACCAAAAAGGCCAAGGAGATCCTGAAAAGTATTGAGAACAAGACCTCTAAGGACAAAAAGGGAATTACTGCCGGTCCTGTACGTAAAATGAGGCCTAAGCAGCAGCATCCGGCCCAGATGCCACTACCACTTGTAATTGATCAGGGAGCTGAACTCAGAAAAAAGGTACTCTCCGCCGACATCAATAATATGACACCTCTTGAAGCCATTAACTACTTAACAGAACTCAAATCCATGGCAGAAAAAAACAAAAAGGCAACATGAAACCTCAGATAGACACAAAAGAGCGCGGATTCTTAAAACCATGAGCCTGTTATTATCTGAGCATAACTGCGTCCGGCTACGGTTTTTTCTATCCCTGTTTATCATTGTTTTCCTATCAGGGACATTCTTGCTGATTGCCCTGGACTCTGCCAACGCAAAGCCCAGCAGGGCTGAATACACCTATCGTCAGGCCAAATCCGAATACGATCGCCTTGCTGGGAATTCCCGGCTCCGCACTCACAGGACAGCATGGGTCCGGGTAATTAGGAAGTTCAGGAAAGTCTATCTCACCTATCACAATGATAAGAAGGTTGCCCCCAAAGCCCTCTTCATGATGGCCCGTTGCTATAGTGAATTATATGGATATTCAGGGGCCGGGAAGGACATCAGGGAGGCCATCGAGCGATATCAGGTCCTGGTAGAAAGATTCCCTAAAAGCCGCCTGGCAGATGACACCCTCTACGCCCTTGGCGAGCTTTACAAGCGTACTGGAAATACCGGAAAGGCCCGAGAGGCCTGGGAAAAGATAGTTGAAGATTACCCGAGAAGAGACAAGGCCAGGAATGCCAGAAACAAGCTGAAAACATTAGGTCCTAAGCAACGGCAGAAAACAAAATCTTTAAAGCAGACAACACATTATGAGAAGGAAAAAGGACCCGCCGGGCTCTCCAGCCCGAGAATTGCTCCAGGTGCAAAACCTGCCGCTGTGCGGGATGTGAGGCACTGGTCCGCTTCAGACTACACCAGGGTAGTAATTGACACGGCAGGCCCTGTATCCTTTAAGAAAGGATATCTTCCTGCCAATAAGGCCAAGCATCTTCCGGAACGTGTTTATTTAGACCTTAAGCCGGCCCGTATAGGGAAAAAACTTAAAGGCAACATCTCTATACAGGACGGGCTACTTAAAGGAGTGAGGGTAGCCCAGTTCAACCATAGTACAGTCCGGGTGGTGTTGGACCTCAGAAAGACCCATAAGACCAAAATCTTTTATCTTGAGGACCCCTTCAGGGTGGTTGTGGACGCCTTTGGAGAGAGCTACTTCCAGGGGCCTTCCTGTCCTCCCCGGTCCTCAAAAATATATAAAAAGACCAGGGGCAAATTAAAAGGTGATGACCTTTCTCTCACACAACAGCTAGGCCTCTGCGTAAAACGAGTGGTGATAGATGCAGGCCATGGCGGAAAGGATCCGGGGGCTATCGGACCTACCGGCCTGAGGGAAAAAGACGTTGTGCTCAAGATTTCGAAAAAAGTGGCTTCACGACTTAAAAAAGACCTTGGCTGTCAGGTTATCCTGACCAGAAAGAAAGATCGGTTTCTGCCACTTACACAAAGGACTGCCATTGCAAACGCCAAAAAGGCCGATCTCTTTGTGTCTATTCACGCAAATGCAGCTCCCAACAGGAGAGCTAGTGGAGTTGAGACCTACTTTTTAAACTTTGCCCTGGATAAAGAGGCCATGAGGGTGGCAGCCAGAGAAAATGCTACATCTACTAAAAGCATAGGGGATCTCAAGAACATCCTCAACGACATAATGAAAAACACCAAGGTCGATGAGTCCTCACGCCTGGCAGGTTATGTGCAGAGGGAAGTTGTAAAAAACCTCAGAAAAAAATATAGCAATGTAAAAAGTAAAGGAGTCAAACAGGCCCCATTTTTTGTCCTGATAGGTGCAAGGATGCCTTCTGTTCTTGTTGAGGTATCATTTATCAGTAACAGGAAAGAGGAAGGACGCCTCAAGAGTGACCGCTATCTGGACCGTGTGGCCGAGGGAATTGTAAACGGTATTAAATCATATATCAGTGGCACCAAGTTGGCCTATCTTCCTTGAAATACCTAACCCGGACAAGCCGGAATAGTGCCTTAAGTGAACTAAAGTTTTCAAAAGGCTAAATTGAGGAATTGAGGGATTTGGTAAATAAAACAGGTTGAATTTTGTTTCTCCTCTGCTAAAGTGGAGCACAATCTGTGGATTTTCAGTGTAATTCTATTATAGTTGCGTGGTGCGGCTAAAAATCATTTTGCGGGAGGTATTTATGTATTGGGAAAATATGGGAGTAAAAATTTGTTTGTTGGTATTGATTTCGATATTTAGTCTGGGACTTCTTGCCGGGTGTGGTAAAAAACCAGTGAGGGGCGGAGAAGGAGAAGCACTTCCCTCTGAGCAGATCGGGGAATCGGCAGTAGGGCCTGAAGGAATGCCCGGCATTGCTGAAGTTGGTATGGGTGAGACGGAAATCCCAGGCGAAGCTATGGACACTGCTGTGGACTTTGGAGAGACTATCTCTGAGGGCAGAACCAGCGCCCCCATGCACCCAATATACTTTGACTTTGACTGTTTCAACATCCGGGACGACATAAAACCCGTAATGGAAGAGAATGCTTTGTTCCTGCTTGATCATCCGGAGGTCATGATCGAAATCCAGGGTAACTGTGATGAGCGCGGTACCAATGAGTATAACTTGGCCCTTGGGGAAAAAAGGGCAAAAGGCGCCCAGGCATATCTTGTTAATCTGGGTATAAACCCGGATCGTGTAGGAACTGTGAGCTTTGGTGAGGAACGGCCCCTGGATCAGGAACAAAACGAGGACGCATGGGCAAAAAATCGTAGAGATGACTTTGTTGTCATAAAGTAATCTAAAAGGTTTTGATCATCCCAGAAAACTATGACCACGCGTTGCATAGCGACGCCGTGGTCATTATTTTGCAAAAAGTGTCTTTTATAAAAACCCCTAATCTTAGTGTACAAAGCCGTATGACAGGACATGGGAGTTATGAAAAGGCTCAGGAGGTAGTGATTGCCTTATGAAAGGTCGCCTAAGCTTAATACCTGTGCTGCTGATTTTTCTGTGGACCACGGTCCTGTGCTGTAGTGTAACTGCTGAAGAAACCACACAGGCAAAGATAGCTGTTATCAATATGCAAAAAGTGGTACGAAAATCCGTAGCCGGCCAAAAGGCCATGGAGAAGCTCAATAAAAAATTTGAAAGCCTACAGAAAAAACTCAGGACTAAACAAGATGAGTTAAAGGCCTTTAAAGAAGACCTTGGGAAAAAAGGCCCTTTGATGAATGAGGATGCCAAGGCAGAAAAAGAACGCGAATATAAGAAGGCCCTTCGGGATTTTAAAGATCAAAGCGATGATGCCCAGTTTGAAATGCGCCAGGCAGAATCCAAAAGTATGGAGCCGGTACTCAAGGAACTTGAAAAAGTTGTGACCCGTATTGGTGACGAAGGTGGATACACGCTCATTCTGGAAAAAAATATGCCTGGTATATATTTTAATGCCTCTAATGTCGACATCACGGACGAGGTCATAAAAGCCTACGATAACGAGATGAAATCCAAGGGCAAAAAGGATAAGAAATAAACCCTGAACCCTGAACCCTGAACCTTGAACCCTGAACCTTGAACCCTGAATTGGCCTATGCTTCACATAGATATAGAAAAACAAAACGAACTTACACAGGAACAGATCTCTGAGCTACAGACCATGTGGAACAGATGTGCCACGCGCATTATCCTTTCCACTACCCTTGCAAAAAGTGGTCATCCCGGTGGCTCTCTTTCTTCCCTGCACACCCTGCTTGTCCTCTACAGCATAATCAAACATCGTCCGGCAGAACCCCGCCGGCCGGACCGTGACCGCGTAGTCGTGAGCATCGGACATATCTCTCCGTGCGTCTACAGCGTACTCGCTGAATTTGGTTATTTCTCAGAGGAAGATTTCCTTACCGAGTTTCGTCGTGCAGGTTCACCCTGTGCCGGCCATGTAGAACAAACCATGCCGGGGATTGAGTGGAATACCGGAAATCTTGGCCAGGGACTTTCAGTAGGTACAGGCATATGTCTTGCCCAGAATCTCCTTGATCGACCGGGCAAAACAATCGTCCTCATGGGCGACGGAGAACAGCAGAAGGGACAGATAGCTGAAGCCAGACGTTTTGCAACAAAATTCAAGCAAGGAAACCTGATTGGTGTAGTCGACAGAAACCACCTCCAGATTGGAGGTTCCACTGAAGATGTCATGCCGGTCCATGTAAGGGATGAATATGCTGCCGCAGGCTGGAATGTATTATATGTACCGGACGGGCATGATTTCCAGACCATATTCCATGCACTGAAAAGGGCATGGGTACATGACGGCCTTGCGCCCGACCGCCCCACGGTTATGGTCATGCGTACCGTCATGGGAAAAGGCATCTCTTTTATGGAAGACAAGGCAAAGTATCATGGATCTCCGCTGCCAAGAGATGATGCTCAGAAGGCTTTAAAAGAACTGGGACAAGATCAGGACCTACTTGAGCTGTGGTCAAAAAACAGGGCTGAACACAAAATAAAGGGACCCTGCAAAATACCAGAGGCAGACTTCCCGTCTATTGACTCTGGAGAACCCATTGTTTACGGCGTTGAGACCAAAACAGACTGCCGCTCTGCATACGGCGCAGCATTAAAGGATCTGGCTCAAAGAAATAATGTTCAGGATTCTGCCCCAAAGATCGTAGGATTCAGCTGTGACCTGGAAGGATCAGTAAAGATGCAGGGGTTTCGCAATGTTTCCCCCACCGCCTTCATAGAGACAGGCATACAAGAGCACCACACAGCTACCTGTGCCGGAGCAGTAAGCAGAGAAGGATTGGCCACCTTTTTCAGCACCTTTGGGGTCTTTACCGCGGCAGAGACTTACAACCAGCACCGCTTAAATGACCTTAATGAAACCCACCTCAAAATTGTGTCTACTCACGTAGGACTGGACGTGGGAGAAGATGGCCCGACCCATCAGAGTCTTGACTATGTAGGACTTTTCAACAACCTCTTTGGTTTCTCCATATTCATGCCGGCAGATCCCAATCAAACTGACAGGATAGTCCGTTATGTGGCCACCAATCCGGGCAATGTCTTTGTGGGTATGGGAAGGTCCAAGTTGTCAACTATTACCACAGAGAATGGAAAACCATTTTTCGATGCAGACTATGTGTTTCGGCCCGGGCAGGCAGACTGGTTGAGACAGGGAGATAAGGCCACTTTTCTTACCTATGGCTCAGCCACATCCCATGTTCTTGAAGCATGGTCAATTCTTGACTCAGAGGGCCTGTCAACAGGTGTGCTCAACATGGCCTCACTCAAGCCCATAGACAAAGAATCAATACTTGAGGCAGCCAAGAAAGGCCCCCTCATAACGGTTGAAGACCATGTGGTCCACACAGGCCTGGGGGCCATGGTGGCGCAGGTACTTGTAAGGGCAGGCGCACACCAGCAGCTCCTCACTCTGGGAGTAACACACTATGGTTCTTCAGGCAAGCCGGATGACCTGTATCGCGTTCAGGGCCTTGATGCCGAAAGCCTTGCCAAAAAGGTGAAAGACCTCTTAAGTTAAATAGAACGCAGATTTTTGCAGATATATACAGATAGGACTTAGCGCCCTTCGGGCGGACTTCTCTGACAGGATCAACAGGATTTCTTAAT